>NZ_JBHWBS010000021.1:0-25513 GCF_042735655.1 Streptomyces sp. NPDC059567
GGGGGGGGGGCGACGCTAAAAAGCTCTGTCTCCCCCCCCGCGCAGTTGAGACCGGCGACACCCCGCCCCCCCCCCCGGCGCGGGGGGCCCCCGCCCCCGCGGGGGCGGGCGCCCCGCCCCCCCAGGGCGTCGGACCGGACTACCGCACGAACACGCTCGCCTGGCCCGCCAGGTCCAGGAAGTACTGCGGCGCGAGGCCGAGCACCAGCGTCACGGCGACGCCGACCGTGATCGTGGCGGCCGTGAAGCCCGAGGGCACGGCGACCGTGGGGCCGTCCGCCTTCGGCTCGCTGAAGAACATCAGCACGATCACCCGGATGTAGAAGAACGCCGCGATCGCCGACGAGACGACACCGACGACGACCAGCGCGCCCGCGCCGCCCTCCGCCGCCGCCGTGAAGACCGCGAACTTGCCGGAGAATCCGGAGGTCAGCGGAATGCCGGCGAAGGCGAGCAGGAAGACCGCGAAGACCGCGGCCACGAGCGGCGAACGGCGGCCCAGGCCCGCCCACTTGGACAGGTGCGTCGCCTCGCCGCCCGCGTCCCGTACCAGCGTGACGACCGCGAAGGCGCCGATCGTCACGAAGGAGTACGCGCCCAGGTAGAACAGCACCGAGGAGATGCCGGTGGGCGTCGCGGCGATGACACCGGCCAGCAGGAAGCCCGCGTGCGCGATGGAGGAGTACGCGAGCAGCCGCTTGATGTCGGTCTGGGTGATCGCGACGATCGCGCCGCCCAGCATGGTGACGATGGCGACGCCCCACATGACCGGCCGCCAGTCCCAGGTGAGCCCCGGCAGCACCACGTACAGCAGACGCAGCAGCGCGCCGAACGCGGCGACCTTCGTCGCGGCAGCCATGAAGCCGGTGACGGGGGTCGGCGCGCCCTGGTAGACGTCCGGGGTCCACATGTGGAACGGCACGGCGCCGACCTTGAAGAGCAGCCCCGTCAGGACCAGGGCGAAGCCGATGAGCAGCAGGACGTCGTTGCCCATGGTGCCGGCGAGCGCCGGGTTCATCGAGGTGACCGAGCCGTCGACGACGTCGGCGATGGTGGCGTACGAGACGGAGCCCGCGTAGCCGTAGAGCAGGGCGATCCCGAAGAGCAGGAACGCCGAGGAGAAGGCGCCGAGCAGGAAGTACTTGACCGCCGCCTCCTGCGACATCAGCCGCTTGCGGCGGGCGACGGCGCAGAGCAGGTACAGCGGCAGGGAGAAGACCTCCAGGGCGACGAAGAGCGTCAGGAGGTCGTTGGCGGCGGGGAAGACCAACATGCCGGCGATGGCGAACAGCGCCAGCGGGAACACCTCGGTGGTGGTGAACCCGGCCTTGGTCGCGGCCTTCTCCTGCTCGCTGCCCGGGACGGCGGCGGCCTCGGCGGCGAAGGAGTCGACCTTGTGGCCGTGGTCGGCCGGGTCGAGCCGGCGCTCGGCGAAGGTGAAGACCGCGACGATCGAGGCCAGCAGAATGGTGCCCTGCAGGAAGAGCGCCGGGCCGTCGACGGCGATGGCTCCCATGGCCGCGATGTGGGCCTTCGTGGAGCCGTAGCCCCCGGCGGCGAGGCCGACGATCGCGGCGAAGGCGGCCACGAGCGCCAGGACGCTGAGGAACACCTGGCTCTGGTAGCGGCCCTTGCGGGGCACGAAGGCCTCGACCAGGACGCTGAGGACCGCGGCGCCGACCACGATGAGTACGGGCGAGAGCTGGACGTACTCGATGTGGGGTGCCGGGATCTTGTTCAACGGCTCGGCAGCCGTCGTCCACAGGCTGTGGACAGCCGACGCACTCACTTGGCCGCCTCCACTTCGGGCTGGGGGTCCTTTTGCTGGACGTCGGACATGGTGTGGCTGACGGCCGGGTTGACGATGTCCGTCAGCGGCTTCGGGAACACCCCGAGGAAGATCAGCAGGGCGATCAACGGGGCGACCACGACCAGTTCCCGCACCCGCAGGTCCGGCATGGTGCGGACCTCCTCCGTCTTCACCGGGCCCGTCATCGTCCGCTGGTACAGGACGAGGGTGTAGAGCGCGGCGAGGACGATGCCGGTGGTGGCGATGATGCCCGCCACCGGGTACCGGGCGAACGTGCCGACCAGGACCAGGAATTCACTCACGAAGGGCGCGAGGCCCGGCAGCGAGAGGGTGGCCAGACCGCCGATCAGGAAGGTGCCGGCGAGCACCGGGGCGACCTTCTGCACACCGCCGTAGTCGGCGATGAGCCGCGAGCCGCGCCGGGAGATCAGGAAGCCGGCGACCAGCATCAGCGCGGCGGTCGAGATGCCGTGGTTGACCATGTAGAGCGTCGCACCGCTCTGGCCCTGGCTGGTCATCGCGAAGATGCCCATGATGATGAAGCCGAAGTGCGAGATCGAGGCATAGGCGACCAGGCGCTTGATGTCCCGCTGGCCGACCGCGAGCAGCGCCCCGTAGACGATGCTGACCAGCGCGAGCGCGATGATCACCGGGGTCGCCCACTTCGACGCCTCGGGGAAGAGCTGGAGGCAGAAGCGGAGCATCGCGAACGTGCCGACCTTGTCGACGACCGCGGTGATGAGCACGGCGACCGGAGCGGTCGCCTCCCCCATCGCGTTCGGCAGCCAGGTGTGCAGCGGCCACAGCGGCGCCTTCACCGCGAAGGCGAAGAAGAAGCCGAGGAACAGCAGCCGTTCGGTGTTGGTCGCCATCTCCAGCTGCCCGGACGCCCGCGCCTCGGCGATCTCCGTGAGGGAGAAGTTCCCGGCGACGACGTACAGGCCGATGACGGCGGCCAGCATGATCAGTCCGCCGACCAGGTTGTACAGCAGGAACTTGACCGCCGCGTACGAACGCTGGGCCGCCGCGTTCTCGTCCGAGCCGGCGTGCGCCCGGTCGCCGAAGCCGCCGATGAGGAAGTACATCGGGATGAGCATGGCTTCGAACAGGATGTAGAAGAGGAAGACGTCGGTGGCCTCGAAGGAGAGGATCACCATCGCCTCGACCATCAGGATCAGGGCGAAGAAGCCCTGGGTCGGCCGCCAGCGGCTGCTCTTCGTCTCCAGGGGGTCGGCGTCGTGCCAGCCGGCCAGGATGACGAAGGGGATCAGCAGCGCGGTGAGCGCGATCAGCGCCACCCCGATGCCGTCCACGCCCAGTTCGTAGCGGACCCCGAAGTCCTTGATCCAGGAGTGGGATTCGACGAGCTGGTAGCGGTCGCCGCCGGGCTCGAAGCGCACCATGACGACCGCGGCGAGGACGAGCGTGACCAGAGAGATCACGAGCGCCAGCCACTTCGCCGCGGTGCGGCGTGCGGCGGGGACGGCGGCGGTGAGGATCGCACCGACCGCCGGCACCGCTGCCGTCACCGTCAGAAGAGGGAAGGACATGAGCGTTACACCGCCCTCATCAGCAGGGTCGCGGCGATCAGCACCGCAGTACCTCCGAACATGGAGACCGCATACGTGCGGGCGTAGCCGTTCTGCAGCTTGCGCAGCCGGCCGGACAGGCCGCCGACGGAGGCCGCCGTGCCGTTGACCACCCCGTCGACCAGGGTGTGGTCGACGTAGACGAGCGAGCGGGTGAGGTGCGTGCCGCCCGTCACGAACACGGCGTGGTTGAAGTCGTCCTGGAGCAGGTCGCGGCGGGCGGCCCGGGTGAGCAGCGAGCCGCGCGGCGCGGTGACCGGGACGGGCCTGCGTCCGTACTGGAGGTAGGCGATCCCGACGCCGATGACCATGACGGCGACCGTGGCGGAGGTGATGACTCCGGCACTGATCGGCGGGTGCCCGTGCTCGAACGAGGTCACCGGCTCCAGCCAGCTGATGAACCGGTCACCGATGGAGAAGAAGCCACCCGCGGCCACGGAGCCGACGGCCAGCAGGATCATCGGGACGGTCATCGACTTCGGGGACTCGTGCGGGTGCGGCAGCTCGCCCTTCTCGTCGGGCTGCCAGCGCTTCTCGCCGAAGAAGGTCATCAGCATCACGCGGGTCATGTAGTACGCCGTGATGGCCGCGCCGAGCAGGGTGACCGCGCCGAGGATCCAGCCCTCGGTGCCGCCCTTGGCGAAGGCCGCCTCGATGATCTTGTCCTTGGAGAAGAAGCCGGACAGGCCAGGGAAGCCGATGATCGCGAGATAGCCGAGGCCGAAGGTGACGAAGGTGATCGGCATGTACTTCCGCAGGCCGCCGTAACGGCGCATGTCGACCTCGTCGTTCATGCCGTGCATGACCGAACCGGCGCCGAGGAACAGCCCGGCCTTGAAGAAGCCGTGCGTGACCAGGTGCATGATCGCGAAGACGTAGCCGATGGGGCCGAGGCCCGCCGCCAGGATCATGTAGCCGATCTGCGACATCGTCGAGCCGGCCAGCGCCTTCTTGATGTCGTCCTTCGCGCAACCGACGATCGCACCGAAGAGGAGCGTGACCGCGCCGACGACGACGACCACGAGCTGGGCGTCCGGAGCGGCGTTGAAGATGTCGGCGGAGCGGACGATGAGGTAGACACCGGCGGTGACCATCGTGGCCGCGTGGATGAGGGCCGAGACCGGCGTCGGGCCCTCCATCGCGTCCCCGAGCCAGGACTGCAGCGGCACCTGGGCCGACTTGCCGCAGGCCGCCAGGAGCAGCATCAGGGCGATCGCCGTCAGCGTGCCCTCGCTCGTCTCGCCGGTCGCCTCCAGGACCGGCCCGAAGGCGAAGGTCCCGAAGGTGGTGAACATGATCATGATGGCGATCGACAGGCCCATGTCGCCGACCCGGTTGACCAGGAAGGCCTTCTTCGCGGCGGTGGCCGCGCTGGGCTTGTGCTGCCAGAAGCCGATCAGGAGGTACGAGGCGAGGCCGACGCCCTCCCAGCCGAAGTACAGCAGCAGGTAGTTGTCGGCGAGGACGAGGAGCAGCATCGCGGCGAGGAACAGGTTCAGATAACCGAAGAAGCGGCGCTTGCGCTCGTCGTGCTCCATGTACCCGATCGAGTACACGTGGATCAGCGAGCCCACACCGGTGATCAGCAGCACGAACGTCATCGACAGCTGGTCGAGCTGGAAGGCCATCTCCGCCTGGAAGCCCTCGACGGGGATCCAGGTGTACAGGTGCTGGAACATGGCCCGGTCGTCCGCGCTCTTGCCGAGCATGTCGGCGAAGAGCACGGCGCCGATGACGAAGGAGGCGGCCGCGAGCACGGTGCCGAGCAGGGGCCCTGCCTTGTCCAGGCGCCGCCCGCCGCACAGCAGGACGACCGCTCCCAGCAGGGGCGCCGCGATGAGCAGCGCAATCAGGTTCTCCACGATTCAGCCCCTCACAGCTTCATCAGGCTGGCGTCGTCGACCGAGGCCGAGTGGCGGGAACGGAACAGCGACACGATGATCGCGAGCCCGACCACGACCTCCGCGGCGGCGACGACCATCGTGAAGAAGGCGATGATCTGGCCGTCGAGGTTGCCGTGCATCCGGGAGAAGGCGACGAACGCGAGGTTGCAGGCGTTGAGCATCAGCTCCACGCACATGAAGACGACGATCGCGTTGCGCCGGATCAGCACCCCGGCCGCACCGATGGTGAACAACAGGGCGGCGAGATAGAGATAGTTGACGGGGTTCACCGCGAGGCCTCCTCTTCGTCCCGGTCCCGGCCGAGCCGCTCCTCGGAGCGCTGCTCCAGCGCCTTGAGGTCGGCCAGTGCCTCGGTGGACACATCGCGGATCTGGCCGCGCTTGCGCAGCGTCTGCATCACGGTCAGCTCGGCGGGGGTGCCGTCGGGCAGCAGACCGGGGATGTCCACCGCGTTGTGCCGGGCGTAGACACCCGGCGCGGGCAGCGGCGGCACGTGCGTGCCCTCGCGGACGCGCTGCTCGGACAGCTCCCGCTGGGTGCGGGCCCGTTCGGTGCGCTCGCGGTGGGTGAGCACCATCGCGCCGACGGCCGCCGTGATGAGCAGGGCGCCGGTGATCTCGAAGGCGAAGACGTACTTGGTGAAGATGAGGGCGGCGAGGCCCTCCACGTTTCCGCCGTAGGCGCTGTTGGCCGCGCCGAGTCCGTTGAACTCGGCCAGGGCGGCCTGGCCGATGCCGGCGATCAGCAGGATGCCGAAGCCGAGCCCGCAGGCCGCGGCCCACCAGCGCTGCCCCTTGATGGTCTCCTTCAACGAGTCCGCGGCCGTGACACCGACCAGCATGACGATGAAGAGGAACAGCATCATGATCGCGCCGGTGTAGACGACGATCTGGACGATGCCGAGGAAGTACGCGCCGTTGGCGAGGTAGAAGACCGCCAGGACGATCATCGTGCCGGCCAGACAGAGCGCGCTGTGCATGGCCTTCCTCATCAGGACCGTGCACAGGGCGCCGATGACGGCGACGGTACCGAGGACCCAGAACTGGAACGCTTCGCCGCTCGACGTCGTGTAGGCGGCAAGGGTGGTGCTCATGCGTCCACCTCTTCCGGTTCGCCCTTCTCCCCCTTGGAGGTGGCGACCTGACGGACCGTGCCCGGCGCGGCCTCCGTGACCAGGCCCCGGTAGTAGTCCTGCTCGGTCATCCCCGGGTGGATGGCGTGCGGGGAGTCGACCATGCCCTCCTCCAGGCCCGCGAGGAGCTGCTCCTTGGTGTAGATCAGGTTCTCGCGGGAGGAGTCGGCCAGTTCGAACTCGTTGGTCATCGTCAGCGCCCGCGTGGGGCATGCCTCGATGCACAGCCCGCACAGGATGCAGCGGGCGTAGTTGATCTGGTAGACGACGCCGTACCGCTCACCCGGGGAGTAGCGCTCCTCGTCGGTGTTGTCCGCGCCCTCCACGTAGATGGCGTCCGCGGGGCAGGCCCAGGCGCAGAGCTCGCAGCCGACGCACTTCTCGAGGCCGTCGGGGTGGCGGTTGAGCTGGTGCCGGCCGTGGAAGCGCGGAGCGGTCGTCTTCTGCTGCTCCGGGTACTGCTCGGTCAGCCGCTTCTTGAACATGGCCTTGAAGGTCACGCCGAAGCCGGCCACCGGATTCTGGAAATCAGACACCGTCCGTCTCCTTTCCCTCACTCGCAGTAGCAGTATCGGGGCCACCACTGACAACGAGGTCCCGGTCGTGCCGGGGCCTGCGCCGGGGTACGGGCGGCAGGGACTGTCCGGGCTTGGGCGGTACGGGGAAGCCGCCGGCCATCGGATCGAAGGGGCGCTCGTCCTCGACCTCGGCGGCCTTGGCCCTCCTGTCGCGGAACATGTCCGCGACGAAGGAGAGGAGGAGGACGGCGATGACGGCGCCGGCGACGTACAGCACGATGTTCTGGAAGCCGACGTTCTCGTTGCGCAGGGCGCGGACGGTGGCGACCAGCATCAGCCAGAGCACCGAGACCGGGATGAGGACCTTCCAGCCGAGCTTCATCAGCTGGTCGTAGCGGACGCGGGGCAGGGTGCCGCGGAGCCAGATGAAGAAGAAGAGCAGCAGCTGCACCTTGAGGACGAACCAGAGCATCGGCCACCAGCCGTGGTTCGCGCCCTCCCAGAAGGTGGAGATCGGGTACGGGGCGCGCCAGCCGCCGAGGAAGAGCGTCACGGAGACGGCGGAGACCGTCACCATGTTCACGTACTCGGCGAGCATGAACATCGCGAACTTGATGGAGGAGTACTCGGTGTTGAAGCCACCGACGAGGTCGCCCTCGGACTCCGGCATGTCGAACGGGGCGCGGTTGGTCTCGCCGACCATCGTGACGACGTAGATGATGAACGAGACCGGCAGCAGGATGATGAACCAGCGGTCCGCCTGCGCCTCGACGATCGCCGAGGTCGACATCGACCCGGAGTAGAGGAAGACGGAGGCGAACGCGGCGCCCATGGCGATCTCGTAGGAGATCATCTGCGCGCAGGAGCGCAGGCCGCCGAGGAGCGGGTACGTCGAGCCGGAGGACCAGCCGGCGAGCACGATGCCGTAGATGCCGACCGAGGCGATGGCCAGCACGTACAGCATGGCGATCGGCAGGTCGGTGAGCTGCATCGAGGTGCGGTGGCCGAAGATCGAGACCTCGTTGCCGGCCGGACCGAACGGGATCACGGCGATGGCCATGAACGCGGGGGCGGCGGCGATGATCGGCGCGAGGATGTAGACGACCTTGTCGGCGCGCTTGACGACGACGTCCTCCTTGAGCATCAGCTTGATGCCGTCCGCGAGGGACTGGAGGAGACCCCAGGGTCCGTGCCGGTTGGGCCCGACGCGCAGCTGCATCCAGGCGACGACCTTGCGCTCCCACACGATGGAGAACAGCACGGTGATCATCAGGAAGGCGAAGCAGAAGACGGCCTTGATCGCGACGAGCCACCAGGGGTCGGTCCCGAACATGGAGAGGTCTTCAGCGGCGAGGACGCTGCGCTGTGCGTCCGCGAGTTGAGCGAGGGCGGTCATGCGCGCACCTCCCGTGCGGGGGCGGCCAGGGCTTCGCCCGGCCGGACGACGTGGGTACGGCGGTCGAGGACGCCGGTCATGACCGGACCTCCGCCGCGTCAGCGGCGCCCGCCGCGCCGATGCGGACCAGGTCGCCCGGGTGGGCGCCGGTGTCGGAGAGGACGCCGCCCGCCGTGGAGTTCAGCGGGAGCCAGACCACACGGTCGGGCATCTCGGTGACCTGGAGCGGGAGTCGGGTCGAGCCGGCCGGGCCGGTGACGGCGAGGAGGTCGCCGTCCTTGACGCCGGTCTCGGCGGCCGTGGTGGCCGAGAGCCGGGCGACGGCCGCGTGGCGGGTGCCGGCCAGGGCCGAGTCGCCCTCCTGGAGGCGGCCCAGGTCGAGCAGGAGCCGGTGTCCGGCGAGGACGGCCTCGCCCTCGCCCGGCCGGGGCGCGGCCTGTGCGGGCTCGACGGGCTCGGAGGCCCGCTCGCCGTCCCAGCCGCCGAGCCGGTCCAGCTCCCGGCGGATCGCGCGCAGGTCGGGCAGGGCCAGGTGCGCGTCGAGGGCGTCGGCGAGCATGTGCAGCACGCGCGCGTCCGCCGGCGGCAGCGTCCGGGTCATCTGCTCGGGCTTCAGCGCGGCCTCGAAGAGCCGTGCCCTGCCTTCCCAGTTGAGGAAGGTGCCGGGCTTCTCGGCGACCGCGGCGACCGGCAGGACGACGTCCGCCCGCTCGGTGACCTCGCTGGGCCGAAGCTCCAGGGAGACCACGAAGGCCGCGTCGAGCGCCTCACGCGCGCGTGCCGGGTCGGGCAGGTCGCGGACCTCGACGCCGCCGACGAGCAGCGCGCCCAGTTCGCCGGTGGCCGCGGCCTCGACGATCTGGCCGGTGTCGCGTCCGTAGCCGTGCGGGAGTTCGCGTACGCCCCAGGCGGCCGCGACCTCCTCACGCGCGCGTGGGTCGGTCGTGGGACGGCCGCCGGGCAGCAGCGTCGGGATGGCGCCGGCTTCGAGCGCGCCGCGCTCGCCGGCCCGGCGCGGGATCCACACGAGCTTCGCGCCGGTCGCCGTCGCCGTCCGTACGGCCGCGGTCAGTCCGCCGGGCACGGCGGCGAGCCGCTCGCCGACGACGATGACCGCACCGTCCTTCCGCAGCGCCTCGGCCGCGTGCGTGCCGGCCTCGTCGAGGCCGACCCGGGAGGTGAGGGCGTCCAGCCACTCGGTCTCGGTGCCGGGCGCGGCCGGAAGGAGCGTGCCGCCCGCCTTCACCAGGCCGCGGGTGGCGTGCGAGGCCAGCGCGTACGTCTTCTGGCCGCTCTTGCGCCAGGCCTTGCGGAGCCGCAGGAAGACGCCGGGGGCCTCCTCCTCGGACTCGAAGCCGACGAGCAGCACCGCGGGGGCGGCTTCGAGGGAGGTGTACGTGACCCCCGAGCCGTCCAGGTCGCGTCCGCGCCCGGCGACGGTGGAGGCCAGGAAGTCGGCCTCCTCGCTGGAGTGGACGCGGGCCCGGAAGTCGACGTCGTTGGTGTCGAGGGCGACCCGGGCGAACTTGGCGTACGCGTAGGAGTCCTCGACGGTCAGTCGCCCGCCGGCCAGGACTCCGGTGCGGCCGCGCACGAGCCCGCGGGCCGCCGCTTCCAGGGCCTCGGGCCAGGAGGCGGCCTCCAGCTCACCGGTCTCGGGGTTCCGTACGAGCGGGGTCGTCAGCCGGTCGCGCTGCTGCGCGTACCGGAAGGCGAACCGCCCCTTGTCGCACACCCACTCCTCGTTGACCTCCGGGTCCTCGGCGGCGAGCCGCCGCATGACCTTGCCGCGCCGGTGGTCCGTACGCGTGGCGCAGCCGCCCGCGCAGTGCTCGCACACCGATGGCGACGACACCAGGTCGAAGGGGCGGGAGCGGAACCGGTACGCGGCCGAGGTCAGCGCGCCGACCGGGCAGATCTGGATGGTGTTCCCGGAGAAGTACGACTCGAACGGGTCGCCCTCGCCGGTGCCGACCTGCTGGAGCGCGCCGCGCTCGAGCAGCTCGATCATCGGGTCGCCGGCGACCTGGTTGGAGAACCGGGTGCAGCGCGCGCAGAGCACGCACCGCTCGCGGTCGAGCAGCACCTGCGTGGAGATCGGCACCGGCTTCTCGAAGGTCCGCTTGTGGCCCTCGAAGCGGGACTCGGACTGCCCGTGGGACATCGCCTGGTTCTGCAGCGGGCACTCGCCGCCCTTGTCGCAGACCGGGCAGTCCAGCGGGTGGTTGATGAGCAGCAGCTCCATCACACCGTGCTGGGCCTTCTCGGCGACCGGCGAGGTCAGCTGGGACTTCACCACCATGCCGTCGGTGCAGGTGATCGTGCAGGAGGCCATCGGCTTGCGCTGGCCCTCGACCTCGACGATGCACTGCCGGCAGGCGCCGGCCGGGTCGAGGAGCGGGTGGTCGCAGAACCGCGGGATCTCGATGCCGAGCTGCTCGGCGGCGCGGATGACCAGGGTCCCCTTGGGGACGGAGATCTCGGCGCCGTCGATGGTCAGCGTGACCAGGTCCTCGGGCGGTACCGCCGGGGAGCCGCCGCCGGCGGGGCCGGCCGTGGTGACCGTCATGCCGTCACCTCCTTGTGGTTGTCCGCCCAGGCGGTCGACTTGGCCGGGTCGAAGGGGCAGCCCCGGCCGGTGATGTGCTGCTCGTACTCCTCACGGAAGTACTTCAGGGAGGAGAAGATCGGGGAGGCGGCGCCGTCGCCCAGCGCGCAGAACGACTTGCCGTTGATGTTGTCGGCGATGTCGTTGAGCTTGTCGAGGTCGGACATCACGCCCTTGCCGGCCTCGATGTCACGGAGCAACTGCACGAGCCAGTACGTGCCTTCGCGGCAGGGCGTGCACTTGCCGCAGGACTCGTGCGCGTAGAACTCCGTCCACCGGGTCACCGCGCGGACCACGCAGGTGGTCTCGTCGAAGCACTGGAGCGCCTTGGTGCCGAGCATCGAGCCGGCCGCGCCCACGCCCTCGTAGTCGAGTGGGACGTCGAGGTGCTCGTCGGTGAACATCGGGGTGGAGGAGCCGCCCGGGGTCCAGAACTTCAGCCGGTGGCCCGCCCGCATCCCGCCGCTCATGTCGAGGAGCTGGCGCAGCGTGATCCCGAGCGGGGCCTCGTACTGGCCCGGTGTGGTGACGTGCCCGCTGAGCGAGTAGAGCGTGAAGCCCGGGGACTTCTCGCTGCCCATCGACTTGAACCAGTCCTTGCCCCGGTTGAGGATCGCGGGAACGGAGGCGATGGACTCGACGTTGTTCACCACGGTGGGGCAGGCGTACAGACCGGCGACCGCGGGGAAGGGGGGACGCAGCCGGGGCTGGCCGCGCCGCCCTTCGAGCGAGTCGAGCAGGGCGGTCTCCTCGCCGCAGATGTACGCGCCGGCGCCCGCGTGCACGGTGATGTCGAGGTTCAGGCCGCTGCCGAGGATGTCCCGGCCGAGGAGGCCGGCGTCGTACGCCTCGCGCACCGCCTCGTGCAGGCGGCGCAGGACGGGCACGACCTCGCCGCGCAGATAGATGAACGCATGCTCGGAGCGGATCGCGTAGCAGGCGATGATCATTCCCTCGATGAGGGAGTGCGGGTTGGCGAAGAGGAGCGGGATGTCCTTGCAGGTGCCCGGCTCGGACTCGTCGGCGTTGACAACGAGGTAGTGCGGCTTGCCGTCGCCCTGCGGGATGAACTGCCACTTCATCCCGGTGGGGAAGCCCGCGCCGCCGCGGCCGCGCAGACCGGAGTCCTTGACGTACGCGATGAGGTCGTCGGGCGTCATCGCGAGGGCCTTCCTCAGACCCTCGTACCCCTCGTGCCTCTTGTACGTCTCCAGGGTCCAGGAGTCGGGCTGGTCCCAGAACGCCGAGAGGACCGGCGCCAGAAGCTTCTCGGGGCTGCTGTTGTTGATCTCGGCTGCCAAGGTCATCACTCCCCCTCCCCACTGGCCGATTCGCCGCGCGGGTGGACGATCTTGTGGTGCGGGGTCTCGCCCTTGGCCAGCCGCAGCCCGACGAGCGAGGCCGGGCCGGCCCCTCCGGTGGCCTCGACGGCCCCCTCGCGCTCGTCGGGGAAGCCGGCCAGGATGCGCGCGGTCTCCTTGTACGTGCACAGCGGCGCGCCCCGCGTCGGCTCGACCGGACGGCCGGCCCGCAGGTCGTCGACGATCCTCTTGGCCGACGCGGGCGTCTGGTTGTCGAAGAACTCCCAGTTGACCATCACGACGGGCGCGAAGTCGCAGGCCGCGTTGCACTCGATGTGCTCCAGCGTGACCTTGCCGTCCTCGGTCGTCTCGTTGTTGCCGACGCCGAGGTGCTCCTTGAGCTCCTCGAAGATGGCGTCGCCGCCCATGACCGCGCAGAGCGTGTTGGTGCAGACCCCGACCTGGTAGTCGCCGGAGGGCTTGCGGCGGTACATCGTGTAGAAGGTGGCGACCGCGGTGACCTCGGCGGTGGTCAGGCCGAGGATCTCGGCGCAGAACTTCATGCCGGTACGGGTCACATGGCCCTCCTCCGACTGCACGAGGTGCAGCAGCGGCAGGAGCGCGGAGCGGGACCCCGGGTAGCGGGCGATGATCTCCTTGGCGTCCGCCTCCAGCCGGGCGCGTACCTCGGCCGGGTAGTCGGGGGCGGGGAGCTGGGGCATCCCGAGACTGGTCTGTCCGTCCGTCATCGGTCGACGCCTCCCATCACGGGGTCGATGGACGCGACGGCGACGATGACGTCGGCGACCTGGCCGCCCTCGCACATCGCCGCCATGGCCTGCAGGTTGGTGAAGGACGGGTCGCGGAAGTGGACCCGGTAGGGGCGGGTGCCGCCGTCGGAGACGACGTGCACGCCGAGCTCGCCCTTGGGCGATTCGACGGCCGCGTACGCCTGTCCGGCGGGGACCCGGAAGCCCTCGGTGACCAGCTTGAAGTGGTGGATCAGGGCCTCCATGGAGGTGCCCATGATCTTCTTGATGTGGTCGAGGGAGTTGCCGAGTCCGTCCGGGCCGAGCGCGAGCTGCGCGGGCCAGGCGATCTTCTTGTCGCCGACCATGACCGGGCCGGGCTCCAGCCGGTCGAGGCACTGCTCGACGATCCGCAGCGACTGCCGCATCTCCTCCAGGCGGACGAGGAAGCGGCCGTAGGAGTCGCAGGTGTCGGCGGTCGGGATGTCGAACTCGTAGTTCTCGTAGCCGCAGTACGGGTCCGTCTTGCGCAGGTCGTGCGGGAGGCCCGCGGAGCGCAGGATGGGTCCGGTGGCGCCGAGCGCCATGCAGCCGCTGAGGTCGAGGTAGCCGACGTCCTGCATACGGGCCTTGAAGATGGGGTTGCCGGTGGCGAGCTTGTCGTACTCCGGCAGGTTCTTCTTCATGGTCTTCACGAACTCGCGCACGGCGTCGACGGCGCCGGGCGGGAGGTCCTGCGCGAGGCCGCCGGGGCGGATGAACGCGTGGTTCATGCGCAGGCCGGTGATCAGCTCGTACAGGTCCAGGATCATCTCGCGGTCCCGGAAGCCGTAGATCATGATCGTGGTCGCGCCCAGCTCCATGCCGCCGGTGGCGATGCACACCAGGTGGGAGGAGAGCCGGTTGAGCTCCATGAGCAGGACGCGGATGACGCTGGCGCGGTCCGGGATCTGGTCGGTGATGCCGAGCAGCTTCTCGACGCCCAGGCAGTACGCCGTCTCGTTGTAGAACGAGGTGAGGTAGTCCATGCGCGTGACGAAGGTGGTGCCCTGTGTCCAGGTCCGGAACTCGAGGTTCTTCTCGATGCCGGTGTGGAGGTAGCCGATTCCGCAGCGGGCCTCGGTGACGGTCTCGCCGTCGATCTCCAGGATCAGCCGCAGCACGCCGTGCGTGGACGGGTGCTGGGGACCCATGTTGACGATGATCCGCTCGTCGTCTGCCTTGGCGGCGGACTCGACGACCTCTTCCCAGTCGCCACCGGTGACGGTGTAGACGGTGCCTTCGGTGGTCTCGCATGCGGAGGCGTGTTCGGTGCTCATCAGCTGTACGACCTCCGCTGGTCAGGAGCCGGGATCTGGGCGCCCTTGTATTCGACGGCGATGCCGCCGAGGGGGTAGTCCTTGCGCTGTGGGAAGCCCTGCCAGTCGTCCGGCATCATGATCCGGGTGAGGGCGGGGTGCCCGTCGAAGACGATGCCGAAGAAGTCGTACGTCTCGCGCTCGTGCCAGTCGTTGGTCGGGTAGACCGCGACGAGCGACGGAACGTGCGGGTCGGCGTCCGGGGCGGACACCTCCAGCCGGATCAGCCGGCCGTGGGTGAGCGAGCGCAGGTGGTACACGGCGTGCAGCTCGCGGCCCTTGTCGCCGAGGTAGTGGACGCCGGAGACGCCCGTACAGAGCTCGAAGCGCAGGGCGGGGTCGTCGCGCAGGGTGCGGGCGACCCGGACGAGGTGCTCGCGGGCGATGTGGAAGGTCAGCTCGTCGCGGTCGACGACGGTCTTCTCGATCGCGTTCTCCGGCAGGAGGCCCTGCTCGTCGAGGGCGCCCTCCAGTTCGTCGGCGACCTCGTCGAACCAGCCGCCGTAGGGGCGGGTGGCCGCGCCGGGGAGGCGTACGGAGCGGACGAGGCCGCTGTAGCCGGAGGTGTCGCCGCCGTTGTCGGCGCCGAACATCCCGCGCTGGACGCGGACCTCCTCACCGTGCTCCCCGCGCTGCCCGGGCAGGTTCTGCTCGGAGAGCTCCTTCTCGGGGTTCGGAGTTTCGTCGCTCACCGGAGCAGACCCTTCATCTCAATGGTCGGCAGGGCCTTGAGCGCCGCTTCCTCCGCCTCGCGGGCCGCTTCCTCCGCGTTCACGCCGAGCTTGGAGGTCTGGATCTTCTGGTGGAGCTTGAGAATCGCGTCCATCAGCATCTCCGGGCGCGGCGGGCACCCCGGCAAATAGATGTCAACCGGGACAATATGGTCAACGCCCTGCACAATCGCGTAATTGTTGAACATTCCGCCTGAAGACGCGCAAACCCCCATGGAGATGACCCACTTGGGGTTCGGCATCTGGTCGTAGACCTGCCGCAGGACGGGCGCCATCTTCTGGCTGACGCGGCCGGCCACGATCATCAGGTCGGCCTGGCGCGGCGATCCGCGGAAGACCTCCATGCCGAAGCGCGCCAGGTCGTACCGCCCCGCGCCGGTCGTCATCATCTCGATGGCGCAGCAGGCGAGGCCGAAGGTCGCGGGGAAGACGGACGCCTTGCGCACCCAGCCCGCGGCCTGTTCGACCGTCGTCAGCAGAAAGCCGCTCGGCAGCTTCTCTTCGAGTCCCATAGGTGCCCCTCAGCCCCTCAGTCCCATTCCAGGCCGCCGCGCCGCCACACATAGGCGTAGGCGACGAAGACGGTGAGCACGAAGAGCAACATCTCCACGAGCCCGAAAAGCCCCAGGGCGTCGAAGGTGACGGCCCAGGGGTAGAGGAAGACGATCTCGATGTCGAAGACGATGAAGAGCATCGCCGTCAGGTAGTACTTGATGGGGAAGCGGCCACCTCCGGCCGGCGTCGGCGTCGGTTCGATGCCGCACTCGTACGCCTCAAGCTTTGCCCTGTTGTACCGCTTTGGGCCGATTAGCGTGGCCATGACCACGGAGAAGATCGCAAACCCCGCACCCAGGGCACCGAGCACGAGGATGGGCGCGTACGCATTCACGCTCCTCGCTCCTTCCAGTCGTCCTTGACCGTTGGACCGCACGGTCGGGCCGTGGAAGATCGCCCCCATGTGAGGCAGTTCACAAGCCCGACTGCCCCGCATCTTATGCCTGCCCCTCTGTGATCTGCGACACGGGGTACGCCAAGGACTTTGTGATCTCCACCACCTGACGAAGGATCATGAAGTCGGATGAGCGGTGATCTTGGCACTCGAAGCGCCCAGGTGATCACCAGATGTGACATCCGGACCGGAAAGCGCTGGTCGGAGGGGGTGGCGCTCTATCAAGGGATGGGCCATGCAAGCAAATTGGCATTGGGCGCCGCGCAGGTGATAAAGCAACCGTCCGTCGCCCGGTCGGGGGCACTCGCGGACGGGAGTGGACGCGTGCGCACATTCACGAGCCGGATGTGACCTGCACCACACCCGCACCCGTCCAGAGAAAGCGGGGCTTGGCCATCGGTGTGAAGAGGTGGTAAGTGGCGGTCAATTCGGACGTTTCGCGGAAAACCCGTGATCAAGGCCCTGATCGGTCGTGCCCGTATTGTCCGTTACGGCGTCAATAAGGGCGCCAGGTAAGCGGATTATGTGGTTCCGAACGTAACTGTGGCGCAACCCACGTTTCTTGAAGGGAACCGTGAAGCCCTGATAGCGGTTGTACTCATGTCCCACACCGCTCACATACCCAGCCACCGGAAGCCCCGCCGCAGCGCCTCGAAGCTCGCGCTCCGGGCAGGAGTTGCCGGTGGCGTCCTCAGCACCATCGCGGTGGCCGGTGCTGCCGGGCCGGCGAATGCCGAGCCGGTGACCGAGACCATCGAGATGCCCACGCTCGGTTCCCTCGACATCGACCTGGCGAGCGCCGTCTCCGCGTCGGCCGAGGCCTCCCAGCAGGAGGCCCTCGACCTGAGCCTGCAGGCCCAGGAGAACGCCGCCATCGAGAAGGCCGCCAAGGACGCCAAGAAGGCCAAGGCGGAGGCCGACCGCAAGGCCGAGGCCGAGAAGGCCGAGAAGGCCCGCGCCGAGGCCCGCGAGCGCGCCTCCCGCACCCAGGCGCGCACCTCGCTCTCCGCGTCCTCGTCCTCCGACAGCGGCTCGTCGTCCAGCGCCGACAGCAGCTCGCAGGTGGCCACCGGCTCCGCCGCGGCGATCGTCGCCTTCGCCCGCGCCCAGGTCGGCGACGCCTACATCTCCGGCGGCACCGGCCCCAACTCCTGGGACTGCTCCGGGCTCGTCCAGGCCGCCTACCGCCAGGCCGGCGTCGACCTGCCGCGCATCTCCAGCTCCCAGTCGTCCATGGGCACGTCCGTCTCGCTGAGCAGCCTGCAGCCGGGCGACATCCTGTACTGGGGCAGCCGCAGCGGCTCGTACCACGTGGCGATCTACGTGGGCGGCGGCAAGTACGTCGGTGCGCAGAACCCGTCGACCGGTGTCGTCGAGCGCTCCCTGGACTGGGACATGCCCTCCGGCGCGGTCCGGATCCTCTGATCACCCGCATCGCGAAGAACACGGAAGGCCGTCACTCCTCGGGGGAGTGACGGCTTTTCCCGTCTTCTTACGGTTTCGCCCTGGAAGTCCTACTTGCGGAAGGCCTCGATGATCCGGGCGTAGCTGTCACCGCCGTGGCCCGCCTCGACCGCGGCCCGCATCAGCTCCAGGTGCAGCTCCGGCAGCCGGTTGTCGATGCCGCGCGCCTCCCCCGCATGCAGCAGATGCCCGATGGCGGCCACCTGGACGTCGATCGTGGCGTCCGCGCCCGGGTACTCCCCCGCGTCGATCTGCTCGGCGTACCCGGTCATGAACCAGGAGACCGTCTTCAGCCAGCGGGTGGCCACCGCCGTGAAGTCCCGGGCAGGCACCCCGTCGGCGCCCGCGAGGGCGGTGGCGTGCAGCCAGCCGCCGAAGACCGACCACATGAGGCCGAGGAGTCCGGCGTCGTAGAGCGAGGCGAGGCCCGGGTCCGCGCCGAGGTCCACCGGGTCGCCGAGGACGGCCAGCGTCGAGCGGTGCTCGGCGAGGAGCTCGGGCGTACCCGCGTAAAGGATCATGCTGGCGCTGTCGCCGACCCCGGGCGGCGTCGTCATGACGGCGCCGTCGAGATAGCCGATGCCGTGCTCCGCCGCCCACTCCGCCTCGGCGCGGGCCTGCTCGGGCGAACCGGTGGTGAGGTTGACCAGGACCCGGCCCCGCAGCGACTCGGCCACGGGGACCAGGAGTTCGCGTACGGCGGCGTAGTCGAGGACGCAGACCACGACCAGTTCGCTCGCGGTGACCGCCTCGGCGACGCCGGCCGCGCGGACGGCCCCGCGGGCGACCAGGGCGTCGGCCTTCTCCGGAGTGCGGTTGAAGACGGTGGTGCGGTGGCCGGCGGCGAGGAAGGCGTCGGCGAGGGCGGAGCCCATCTGTCCGAGACCGATGACCGTGATGTTCTGTGCGTTCATGGACTCCACGCTCGCAGCGGCGGAATCCGGCCGACAGTGGCAGGACTGACGACGGCCGCACGATTCCTGCCGTAGCGTCGGCGGTATGAGTACGGGAGTCGTCGCCATCGCCGTCGTACCGGACCGGCGGATCGGAACGTCGCTGTGGGAGCTGTACGAACTCTCCCTCGCATGCGGGGTCTTCGGCATCCCGCACCCCGACCTCGCCGACCCCTGGTACGAGCTCCGGCTCTGCGGGGACTCCGGTGACGCCGGGGTCTTCTCCCTGCGGACCAGCCACGGTCTCGACGGGCTCGTGGGCGCGGACACCGTCATCGTGCCGTCCGTGCCCGACGCTGTCGTCGAGGCCGGCGAGGAGGTGCCGGCCGAACTGGTCGAGGCGCTGCGCGCGGCCGCCGCGTCCGGTGCGCGGATGGTGTCCCTGTGCACGGGCGCCTTCGCGCTCGCCGCCGCCGGACTCCTCGACGGCCGCCGGGCCACCGCCCACTGGCAGCACGCCGGGCAGCTGGCCGCCCGCCACCCCGAGGTGATCGTGGACGACTCCGTCCTCTACACGGACGAGGGAAGCGTGTTGACGAGCGCGGGGGCCACCGCCGCGCTCGACCTGTGCCTGCATCTCGTACGCAAGGACCTCGGCGCCACGGTCGCGGGGCAGCTCGCCCGGCGCCTGGTCGTGCCCGCCCACCGCACCGGCGGGCAGGCGCAGTTCATCGAGGCGCCCCTGCCGCCGCGCGACGGCGACAGCCTGGGACCTGTCCTGCAGTGGGCGACCGAGAACCTCGCCGACCCGCTGACCGTCGACGACCTCGCCCGGCGTGCCCGGATGAGCCCGCGCACCTTCCACCGGCGCGTGCAGGAGGCGTACGGCACCACGCCGCTGCAGTGGCTCCTGCAGCAGCGGGTGGCCCGCGCCCAGACCCTGCTCGAATCCACCGACCTGCCCGTGGAGCTGGTCGGCGACCGCAGCGGCCTGGGCACGTCGGCCAATCTGCGGCGCCACTTCACCCGTACGGTCGGGGTCTCCCCCTCCGACTACCGGCGCGCGTTCCGGTTCAGCGACGCAGCGCCTCCGCGGGCGCGATCCGCGACGCCCGCCACGCCGGATACAGCCCGGCTATCACCCCGGTGACCAGTCCGATCGCCGGGGCCGCGGCCACCGTCGCCGAGTGCACGACCGGTGTCCAGTCCCGTACGAGCGCCACGGCGATCACCGTCGAGACGCCCAGCGCCGTTCCGACCAGTCCGCCGACCGCCCCCAAAGCGCCTGATTCCGTGAGGAACTGGACGGTGATGTGGCGTCCCCGCGCGCCCAGGGCCCGGCGCAGACCGATCTCCCCGGTCCGTTCCAGCACCGCCACCAGCGTGGTGTTGGCGATCCCGACCGCGCCGATCACCAGACAGATGGCGGCCAGCAGCAGGAAGAGCTGATTGAGGTCATCGGTCACGCCCGCCCGGAGCGTCTTCGGGTCCGGCGGCGGGATCGCCTTCAGATACTCCGGATGGTCCGGGCGCAGCGCCACCGGCGCCTCGTGCGCGACCTGCTCGGCCGCGCCCGCCCGGGTCGCGATCAGCATCTTGGCATCGCCCTGCTGAGGCGGCCCCCACAACTTCTCGGCGGTGGTCCGCGGCACCGTCACCGACATCAGCACATCGGCCCGGCGCTTCACGTCGTCGATGATCCCCGCGACGGTGAAGGGCTCGTCGCCGATGAAGACCGCCGGACTCGTCTCCAGCGTGGTGATGCCGAGCCTGGCGGCCACGGACGCCCCGAGCACCACTACCGGCTGGCCGCTCTTCGAGGCGAAGTCGTCGTACAGCCGCCCCTGGGCCAGCTTCGGCACCGCGGCGTGCAGCGCGCCCGGGGAGGCGGCCACCACGTCGATCTGCTCGCCGTCCGCTCCGTCGCCGACCGGCGCGGACCGGACCGTCGTGCCGGGCTCCAGCCGGACCGTCCAGTACACCCCGGCGTGCTCGACGCCGCCGAGCCGCTCGATCCGGGCGTCCGCGTCGGCCGGGAAGGCGGGATCGGCGAACTCGTTCTGTTCCTGCGCGATGTCCTCCACGGTGACCTCGGTGGCGGTCAGCAGATCGAACCGGGAGTCGATCTGCGAGGACGTCGTCGCGGTCAGCCCGAGGATGGCCACGAAGGTGCCCACGCCCAGGACGGTGCCGAGCGCGGTGAGCGCCGAGCGGCCCGGGCGCTGGAGCATCCCGGCGACGGCCTCGGACAGCACGTCCCGGGCGGTGAGCCGGGACGGCTCGATGACACGCGGTGCGGATCTGCGCAGGCGCATCCGGCTCACCCCACCCTCGCCGACTCGCTCAGCACCCCGTCGCGGATGGTCACGGTCCGCTCGCCGCGCGCCGCCACCTCCGCGTCATGGGTGATGACCACGATCGTCATGCCCGAGGTGTGCAGTTCGCCGAGGAGTCCGAGGACGGATTCGGCGTTGTCCGAGTCGAGGTTTCCGGTCGGCTCGTCGCACAGCAGCAGCGAGGGGCGCCCCGCGAGCGCGCGGGCGATGGCCACGCGCTGGCGCTCGCCTCCCGACAGCCGGCCGGGCAGCGCGTCGACGCGGTGGCCGAGACCGACCCGTTCCAGGGAGGCGCGGGCCCGCGCCCGGCGCTCGGCGCGCGGCACGGCCGAGTACACCATCGAGAGCATCACGTTCTCCGTCGCGCTGCGGTGGGGCAGCAGATGGAAGGACTGGAAGACGAAGCCGATGCGGCGGCCGCGGAGCGCCGTACGGTCGCCGTCGCGCAGCCCCGCGGTGTCGATGCCGTCCAGCCGATAGGTGCCGCCGGTGGGCGCGTCGAGCAGCCCGGCGACATTGAGGAAGGTGGACTTGCCGGAGCCGGAGGGCCCGACGATCGTGATGAACTCGCCCCTCTCTACGACGAGTTCGCACGGCCGGAGCGCGGTGACCGGCGGCGGCCCCGGGTACGTGAGACTGACCTGACGGAACTCCATGACGGGGGTGGCAGGGGCGGGATCGGTGCGGTGACCGGGGCCGGGGTCGCGGCCCGGGCCGCTCACGAGGTGCCCTTGGACGCGCCCGCGGCTCCGCCGGGGTTGATCCCGGTGACGACCTTGTCGCCCTCCTTGAGGACACCGGACGCGAGCGGGGTGACCTCCACGAAACCGTCGCCGGTCGTGCCGGTCCGTACCTCGATCCGCTCCTGCCTGCCCGTCCCGTCGACGGTGGTGACGACGGTCTTGCCGTCGGATCCCGCCGAGACCGCCGTGATCGGGACGACCAGCGCCTTGCCGTCGGTGGACGCGGCCTCGATGGTCAGCCGCACCTCCTGGCCGGCGAGTTCGGAGGGCAGCTCCCCGGTCGGCTGGGCGGTGAAGAGATAGCCGACCGCGCCGGAAGCTCCGCCGCCGCCCGAGTTGCCGTCGCCGTCGGAACCGCCCCCGTTCTGCGGGGCGCCGTCCTGCTGCTCCTGCTGCCGGGAGGGCGAGTCGGCGACGGAGACGACCTTCGCGGCGATCTCCCTGCCCGAGTTCTCCTCCAGGATCTTCACCTTCTGCCCGGCTCTGACCATGCCCTTCTGGTGGTCCTGGAGGTGGCCCTGCGCCACCAGCTTCCCGGAGGACAGGGTCATCACCGTCCCGTCGACCTGCGCCCCGGGCCGCGCCGCGACGGACGCGACCCGTGCCGGGAAGCCCTGGACGAAGACGACCTCGCCGGCCGGAAGCATCGGACCGGCCGCGGCCCGCGCCTTGGCCAGGGCCGTACGGGCGGTCCGCAGGTCCGCGTCGGCCCGGTCGCGCGCCTTGCGCAGGGTCTTGTCCTGGGCCTGGTCCGTGTTGGCCCGCAGGGCGTCGCGGGCGTCCTCGGCGGCCCGTTCGGCTCCGGTGACCGCGGCCTTGGCGCCGTCGACGGCCGCGCCGTCGTCGTCCACGGCCGGCTTCGGGTCGTAGCCGATGGAGGCGTAGAAGTCCTCGACCGCGTTCTTCGTCCCCTCGCCGAAGGTGCCCTTGGCGTCGCCTCCGCGGCCGTGGCCGAGCGTGGCGAGACCCTCCTGGAGCTGCTTCACGTCGTCGCCGGTGGCGCCGGGCTTGAGGTCCCGGTAGACCGGCAGCCCGCCCTTCAGTACGAAGACGGGCCGGCCGGATATCTCCAACAGGACCTGGCCCTGCCGGACGGTGTCGCCGCTCTTGACCGGGACCTTGGTGACGACCGGGGCACCGCTGCCCTCGCCGCCCGAGGCGACCGGCGCGACCTGCACGGTCTGGCCGGCCGCGACGGTGCCCCGCAGGACCACCGTCTCGGCCAGGACCCGCTTCTCGACCCGGGCGATCAGGACGTCCGGAGGGGGCGGTTCGGCGTCCGCCGCGACCTGGGAGGGCGACTTGATGAACGTCCCGGCGACGATCCCGCCCCCGGTCAGGAGCACCGCGCCGACGACCAGACCGACGACCCAGAGACGGCCGCGCGAGAGCCGGGAGCCTTCGGAGACGGCCTCATGGGAGGGCGTGGCCCCGGGCGAGGTCTCCTCAGCCACCGACGACCGTCCCTCCGCTGGTGCCGCCGGCCGCCGGGGAGCACTTCTTCAGGGCCTCGATCACCTTCTGGTCGCCCTTGATCTTCTCGCCCAGCGCGCCGTCGAGCGCCACCTCCCCGGTCTTGGGATCGGGGTCCGGGTAGTCCGTGACGCCTTCCTTGCGCACGCACTCGGAGATCTTCCGCGCCTCGGCGAGCGCCGCCGGGTCGGCCTGTCCCTGGGCCGGCAGCTTGCTCGCGCAGGCCGCCTCCGCCTTCGTGATCGCGTCGGGCTTGTTGGCGTCCTTGTCGACGCGCTTCTCGCCGCTCCCGGTGTCCTGGAGCGTGAGGCCCTGCGCGGCCAGGCAGTCGTAGTACCCGGCCCAGTCCGCGGTCTTCTCCGAAGGAGAGGCGGACGCGGCCGGGGGCGGCGTGCTCGCGCCGCCCTTGTCCGGGGATGCGCCGTCCCCTGAGCTCGCGCATCCCGCGAGCCCGAAGGCGGCGATCAGCAGAGGTACGACGGCCATACGGCGTGTCATCAGAGTGGTCCTTCCGGGAGGGCTTCCCATGCATGGGGGAACGCGCGAAGAGGGGCCGTCGCGGCGCTGCGCTACGTCGCGTCATGGCCCCTGCGCGGGAACGGCCGGCGCCCGGCGGGCGACTCGGCACCGTCAGGATAGCCACGGGTAGTCGTGCCGGTAACTGTCTCAACGGACAGTGGACTAGCGCCTGTTGGTGCTGTTCGCTCTTTAGCGGCGGCCCACTCGGGTCGCAGACACCACACCAGCACCATCGATATGAAAGGCACCACCATGCAGCGCACTGCTATCCGTCGCGTCGCCGCCACGGCGATCGCGCTCGCCGCCATCGGCGCGGGCGCCCTCGCCACCGCCGGGTCCGCCTCGGCGGCCAGCGGCAAGAACGGCTACCTGGAGAACGGCGAGCTCGGCCTGTTCTACAACTCCGGCCAGTCCGGCGCGGTGTTCGACCTGTTCTCGGCGGACACCAACTTCTCCGGCGACACCTTCCCCGGCCCGGGTGCCGGTGCGGGCCAGTCCGCCAACGACAACACGGCCTCCTACTGGAACGCCGACTCGTACGTCTGGTGGGTCTACACCGACGCCAACGCCGGCGGTGTCGAGGGCAGCCTGCCCGTCGGCTACATCGGCAACGCCACGTCGAACTTCAAGAACAAGATCTCCTCGGCCTACCACTACAAGGCCCGTTGATCAGCACTGATCGACCCGTCGGACAGCCTGTAGGCATCGCCGGCGAGCAGTGACACAGGAGCCGTGGGGGGGGGGGGCGGGGGGGGGGGGGGGCCCCCCCCCGCCCCCCCCGGGCAGCCCCCAAACCCACATCACGCCCCCCACCACCCCACCCCCCTCCACTCCACACCCCCACCCCCCGACCCCCGAGCCGCGCTCGCCGGCGCGGGCCACTCCCCGCGGCCCCTGGGCCTGCCCCCCCCGGCCCCCCCCCCCCCCCCCGCCTTCGCCCATGGTAGCCACGCACATTCCTCTGGAGCAGCCCCATGCGCCCACTCGCCACGCGCGCCTCCGTCCTCCTGCTGAGCGCCGCACTCCTCACCGCCTGCTCCTCGCCGGACTCCGGTGGCGGCGACCCCAAGAGCGAGCCCGAGATCGGCGCGGTGCCCAAGCTGCTCCGGATGACCGAGCTCTCGTATCCGATGGACACGTACGAGACCACCCCCGAACAGCAGCAGCAGCTCCAGAAGGCCCAGAACCGGCTGATCAGCCAGTGCATGAAACGGTACGGCTTCTCCTACGAGCCGCCCCAGCCGGTCGACTCGGGCCGCAGGCCCGGATCCGATGACTCACGGTACGGCCTCACCGATCCCGACAAGGCGGCTCGCTACGGCTACGACAGTCGTGGCGGCGCCGCGCCGCCCGCCAAGGCGCCGGCTCCCTCCCTCGGGGCCACCGGAAAGCTCGCCCTCAGCGGCCCGGACACCAAGGGGGGCGCGGCCCAGCCGATGAGCTGGGAGGAGGCGCAGGGGGTGGACAGCGGCAAGGTCGTCAACGGGCAGAAGGTGCCCGTCGGGGGCTGCACGAGGGAGAGTTACCTCAAGCTCTACGCGCCGAAGAAGGGCGCGGTCGACATCATGTTCGTCTTCAACGTCACCGCCGACGCCTTCACCCGTGCCCGCGAGGACTCCCGCGTCGCGGAGGCGTTCAAGGCGTGGTCGGCCTGCATGGCCGAGAAGGGGTACAAGACGGACGACCCCGTGAGTCCCCAGGAGGACCTCGGAATCACCTCGGACACCTACGGAGGCCCGAAGGCCGTCGCCGCCGCCAAGCAGGACGTCGCCTGCAAGGAACGAGCCAACCTCGTCGGCGTCTGGTACACGGTCGAGACCGCCTATCAGAAGCGGAACATCGAGCAGAACGCGGAGACCCTGAACCAGGCGAAGACCGAGCTGGGAGACCGTTTGAAGCTGGCGACCACGCTGAACGGCTGATCAGCAGAGCGCCCGGACCGGGGGGGGGGGGGGGGGGCCGCGGAAACCCGGCGCGGAGGGGCCGGGGGGGACCGGACGGGGGACGGGACAGCCGTAACGCGAGGGGGGCTCGTTGGGG
>NZ_JBHWBS010000021.1:25523-84946 GCF_042735655.1 Streptomyces sp. NPDC059567
GTCTGAGGGTCTCCGGGCCCGCGCTGGTGCGCGGGTCGCCCCGCCCCCCCCCCCCCCGCCCCCCACAGCGTAGTCGCTCGCCGCGGGCGCCGCCCCGTTCGGAAGAGGACCATCAGGCGAGACAGGCAATGGATTCCGCCTCGATGGGGGTTACGGTCACTGGCGCGACGCCGCGCCGTCGCACCGTGCACGCCGTGGCACGGTGCTCAACGAATGCCGTCTCTGGGGGGGGACAGACATGCATCGTCATGGCCAGTACTGCAACCCGGCACGTCCTACAGAAGCCGACGAGGAGAGATCCGGCCGGGTCAACCCGGTCACCGCCGCGTTATACCGGCTGGATCTCCTGACCGACCGCGAGCGGGAAGTCCTCTCGGCCATGCCCGGCGGCGAGTCCAACACGGACCTCGCCGTACGGCTCGGCATCACCGAACGCACCGTCAAGTTCCATGTCACGAACATGCGCGAGAAGCTCGGCGGGCTCTCCCGCCTCCAGCTCCACCTGCTGGCCCTGCTGGCCGAGATCGTCTGGCCGGGCCGTCTTTGTCGCCCCTCCGGAGCCGGGCGGGCGACGCAGTCGACGACCGTGATCGCCCGAGGGCTGCTGCTGAGGCGTACTCCCGAGGTCAGAACCTGCCCGTGAGACGCGGATGCCCCCGACGACAGGCGTCGGGGGCATCACCCGTTCGTGAGCGGCCGCGGCCGCGGCACCGGCTCAGGCCTTCGGGGCCACCTTCGACAGGCCGTTGATGATCCGGTCCATCGCGTCGCCACCGGTCGGGTCCGTGAGGTTCGCGAGCATCTTGAGCGTGAACTTCATCAGGACCGGGTGGGTCAGACCGCGCTGCGTCGCGATCTTCATGATCTTCGGGTTTCCGATGATCTTCACGAAGGCGCGGCCGAGCGTGTAGTACCCGCCGTAGGTGTCCTTGAGGATCTTGGGGTAGTTGTGCAGGGCCAGTTCGCGCTGCGCCGGGGTCGACCGGGCGTGCGCCTGCACGATGACGTCGGCCGCGATCTGGCCCGACTCCATCGCGTACGCGATGCCCTCGCCGTTGAACGGGTTGACCAGGCCGCCCGCGTCACCGACGAGCAGCAGGCCCTTGGTGTAGTGCGGCTGGCGGTTGAAGGCCATCGGCAGGGCGGCGCCGCGGATCGGCGTCGTCATGTTCTCCGGGGTGTAGCCCCAGTCCTCCGGCATCGAGGCGCACCAGGCCTTGAGGACCTCGCGCCAGTCCAGCTCCTTGAAGGCGGAGGAGGAGTTCAGGATGCCGAGGCCGACGTTGGACGTGCCGTCGCCCATGCCGAAGATCCAGCCGTAGCCGGGCAGCAGCCGGTCCTGCGGGCCGCGCCGGTCCCACAGCTCCAGCCAGGACTCCAGGTAGTCGTCGTCGTGGCGGGGGCTGGTGAAGTACGTCCGTACCGCCACACCCATCGGCCGGTCCTCGCGCCGGTGCAGGCCCATGGCGAGGGAGAGCCGGGTCGAGTTGCCGTCGGCGGCGACGACGAGCGGCGCGTGGAAGGTGACCTCGCGCTTGTCCTCGCCGAGCTTGGCGGTCACGCCGGTGATCCGGCCGGTGCGGTCGTCGATGACCGGGGCGCCGACGTTGCAGCGCTCGTACAGCCGCGCGCCGGCCTTCTGCGCCTGCCGGGCGAGCTGCTCGTCGAAGTCGTCGCGCTTGCGGACCAGTCCGTAGTCCGGGTACGAGGCGAGGTCCGGCCAGTCGAGCTGGAGCCGGACGCCGCCGCCGATGATGCGCAGGCCCTTGTTGCGCAGCCAGCCGGCCTCCTCCGAGATGTCGATCCCCATGGCGACGAGCTGCTTGGTGGCGCGCGGGGTGAGCCCGTCGCCGCAGACCTTCTCGCGGGGGAACGCGGTCTTCTCCAGGAGCAGGACGTCGAGTCCCGCCTTGGCCAGGTAGTACGCGGTCGTGGAGCCGGCCGGGCCTGCCCCGACGACGATCACATCTGCGCTGTGCTCGGAGAGGGGCTCGGTCACGGCGTGGTCTCCCGAAGGGTCGAGGGAAGGTCGGTCGAAGTCTATTGCGGAGGTCCCGGGGCTTCCGGGCGGTGTGCTCCTACGGGAGCTTGAAGCCCCGGTGCATCGCCACCACGCCGCCGGTCAGGTTGCGCCAGGCGACCTTGGACCAGCCGGCCTTCTGCAGCAGCCCCGCGAGGGCCGGCTGGTCGGGCCAGGACTGGATGGACTCGGCGAGGTAGACGTACGCGTCCGGGTTGGACGACACCGCCCGGGCCACCGGCGGCAGCGCGCGCATCAGGTACTCCTCGTACACCGTGCGGAAGGGCTTCCAGGTCGGGTGCGAGAACTCGCAGATCACGACCCGGCCGCCGGGCTTCGTCACCCGGTACAGCTCGCGCAGCGCCCCGTCGGTGTCCTGGATGTTGCGCAGCCCGAAGGAGATCGTCACCGCGTCGAAGACGTCGTCGCGGAAGGGGAGCTTCGTACCGTCGCCGGCGGTGAACGGCATCCATGGGTGCCGCTTCTTGCCGACCTGGAGCATCCCGATCGAGAAGTCGCAGGGCACGACATAGGCACCGGCGCGGGCGAAGGGCTGCGAGGAGGTGGCCGTCCCGGCCGCCAGGTCCAGGATCCGCTGCGCGGGGCGGGCGTCGACCGCCTTCGCGACCTCCTTGCGCCAGCGCCGGTCCTGGCCGAGCGAGAGCACATCGTTGGTGAGGTCGTAGTTCGCCGCCACGTCGTCGAACATCGAGGCGACTTCGTGCGGCTGCTTGTCCAGGGATGCTCGGGTCACCCGGCCATTGTGGCAGCCCTCGTGCGACGGTCTTCGGGAGCCCTCCGGGCCCGCCGGGGATTCGCCGAAAACTTCCTCTCAACCTTTTCGGTGGCAGCGCACTCAAGGAGGGGTGACAGTCGGGCAGCGGGGGACGACCCCCAGGGACGGAGGAGCGCGATGCAGGCACCGCACGGCTCGGACGAGGCGTTCGAGGAGTTCGCCCGCGCCGGGCAGACGCGGCTGTACCGCACGGCGTACCTGCTCTGTGGCGACGCCGAGACCGCCCGCGATCTCACCCAGACCACCCTCGCCAAGCTCTTCCAGCACTGGCGCAGGGCCGGTACGGCCGAGTACCCGCATGCCTACGCCAAGACCGTTCTGACCCGCACCTTCCTCGCCGAGCGACGTCGCCGACTGCGCGACCTGCTCGCCTTCACCAAGACCGGCGGGCTCGGCCCCGCACCCGCGGCGGAGCACGCCGACCTCCGGGTCACCCTGCTCGCCGCGCTCGCCGAGCTCCCGCCCAGAGCCCGCGCCATGGTCGTCCTGCGGTACTGGGAGGACCTCAGTGTGGAGACCGTCGCCTCGCTCCTGCGCTGCAGCGAGGCGACGGTCAAAAGCACCTGCTCCCGCTCGCTCGCGCGGCTCCGCGACCACCTCGGCGAGGCCCACCTCTACGCCACCGACCACCACGCCACCGGAAGGTGAGGCCCACAGTGGATGACGCCACACTGCTCAAGAGCGCCATGGACCGTACGACCGAAGACCTTCCGCCGCTTCCCGACCTCGCGCCCGTCGCCATCCTCCAGGGGCGCAGACGGCGCGCCCGGGCCCGCCTCGCCGCCGTCGGCGGTGTCTTCGGCACGGTGACCGCCGCGGCCCTCGGCCTGACCCTGCTGCCGGGACCCAGTAGCGGCGTGGCGATGCCCGCCGCGCCACCGGCCGCCTTCCCCTCGGCCTACCACACGCCCGTGCGGCTGACGCCGACACCGGGTCAGGAGCCGCCGGCACCCGCCACCGGGGCCGAGGCGGAGCGGCGCGCCCAGTTCCAGCAGCAGGCCGCCGCGCTCCTGGACGAGCTGCTGCCGAAGACCGTGACGGAGATCCGCCCGGTGGAGGGCGAGGTGTCCCTCTACCAGATCACCTCCGGTGGGCGGGACTTCATCGCCACGCTGTCCGTGCGCCCCGCGGAGGGTGAGACGCTGCAGCCCTGCCGGAACGACCCGTCCAAGCGGATGGCCTGCGAGAAGGCCGACCTCGGCGAGGGCCGCACGGCGCAGGCGTACACGATGCCGGTCAACGAGCTCGACACCCTGGGCGCGATGGTCCGGTTCCCGTACGGCCGCAGCCATGTCCTGCTCTCCGTCACCCCGTCGGAGGCCGAGGGCAAGCCCAGTGTCTCCGCTCCGGTGACCGCGGATCAGCTGCTCACCGTCGCCCGCGACGACCGGTTCACGGACCTGGTGAAGTACGCCGACGAGAACCCGGTCCAGGAGAAGTCCACCCCGGTCAGCGGCGGCTGATCCCCCGCAGCCGTCACTCGTGGCGGACGCGGGGGCAGGGCACGCAAGCGCCCCCACGGGGTGGGCGCCCGCTACCGGCGACGGTGGACCAGTCGCCCGCCGAGGACGGTGGCGACGCAGGTGGACGCGCCGCGCGCGACGAGTTCGGCCTCGTCCGCGACGTCGAAGACGGCGAACCGGGCATGGTTGCCCGGGCTCAGCAGGTGCGTGTGCACGACCGGGCCGCCCGTCGCGTACGGGTCGAGCGAGGGGACTCCCACCGGCGGTACCGAGGCCCGGCCCGCCTGGACCAACCCCGACCGGCGCACCGCCTCCTGGACCGCCGGGCGCGTGTACGCCCCGGCCACCGCGACCGTTCCGTGCGCCAGCATCCGCTGGAGGCCGCGCCGGGCGCTCGCACCCCAGCGCGCATCGTCCATCGCGAGCGCGGCGAGCGCCTCGCCCGTGATCGGCTCGGTGCCGAGCTCGTCCGCCTCGCGCGGGTCCGGGTGGTAGGCCTGTTCGAGCAGCTCGGGGCCGTACGGATTGGTCAGCGCCCGCGTCAGGAGACCCGGCCAGCGGCGTACCCGCGCGCTCGGCAGGGCGGCGGTCACCTCCTCGTACGGGCCGACGGCCGCGATCTCCGCGTCCCGGACGGCCACCGCGCCGCCGGGCACGGGGTCGTGGCCCGGGCCCGGCAGCACCACGTCCGCCGTGTGAATCGTCAGCACGAAGGCGTCAGTTGGCGTTCAGGAGCTTCAGCTCCGGGTGCGCCGTACCGCCTTCGATGGCCGTGGAGGAGATGTGCGAGGCGACCCGCTCGTCGACCGGGTCGTTCGCCGGGTCGTCGTGGACGACGAGGTGCTCGTACGTCGTGGAACGCTGCGCCGGGACACGGTCCGCAGTACGGATCATGTCGATCATCTCGCGCAGGTTGGAGCGGTGCTTGGCGCCCGCCGAGGAGACGACGTTCTCCTCCAGCATGATCGAGCCGAGGTCGTCCGCGCCGTAGTGCAGGGTCAGCTGGCCGATCTCCTTGCCCGTGGTCAGCCACGAGCCCTGGATGTGGGCGATGTTGTCCATGAAGAGCCGGGAGATCGCGATCATCCGCAGGTACTCGAAGAGCGTGGCATGCGTGCGGCCCTTCAGGTGGTTGTTCTCGGGCTGGTACGTGTACGGGATGAAGGCCCGGAAGCCGCCCGTCCGGTCCTGCACGTCACGGATCATCCGAAGGTGCTCGATGCGCTCGGCGTTCGTCTCGCCGGTGCCCATCAGCATCGTCGACGTCGACTCGACCCCGAGGCCGTGCGCGATCTCCATGATCTCCAGCCACCGCTCGCCGCTCTCCTTGAGCGGGGCGATCGCCTTGCGCGGGCGCTCCGGCAGCAGTTCGGCGCCGGCGCCCGCGAAGGAGTCGAGACCGGCCGCGTGGATACGGGTGATCGCCTCCTCGACGGAGACGCCGGAGATGCGGGCCATGTGCTCGACCTCGGACGCGCCGAGGGAGTGGATGACCAGCTGCGGGAAGTCCTTCCTGATGGCGGCGAAGTGCTTCTCGTAGTACTCGACGCCGAAGTCCGGGTGGTGCCCGCCCTGGAACATGATCTGCGTGCCGCCGAGCTCCACGGTCTCCGCGCAGCGGCGCAGGATGTCGTCGAGGTCGCGGGTCCAGCCCTTGGCGGTGTCCTTCGGCGGCGCGTAGAAGGCGCAGAACTTGCACGCCGTCACACAGACGTTGGTGTAGTTGATGTTCCGCTCGATGATGTACGTCGCGATGTGCTCCGTACCGGCGTAGCGACGACGGCGTACGGCGTCGGCGGCCGCGCCCAGCGCGTGCAGCGGCGCCGAGCGGTAGAGGTCGAGCGCCTCCTCGGGGGTGATCCTGCCACCCTCTGCGGCGCGGTCGAGGACGGACTGGAGGTCGGCCTTCTCGGTCACCGGCTGAGTCCCTTTCGGAGGGTGGATTCTAAGGACTGAGCCAGCCTACGCCAGCAGTTCTCAGGACTTCCGCAGGGTGCCGCTAGGGCGGCCCGCGGCTACCTCGTCGGAACGGTAGGTGAGGGTGCCGTCGGGGTTGCGGGTCAGCGTGAAGGTCGACGTGCCGGTGGTGCAGAGACCTTCGGTGCCGGGGCGGTCGGGGTCCGTGCGGTCGGCGATGTTCAGCTCGGTGGCGGTGGCGGAGGTCAGCTTGCCGAGGCCGTGGCAGCTGACGGTGGTGCCGAGGACGCTGATGGTGTGGGTGGTGCGGACGACGTCCTTGCCGATGCCGCCCTTGGAGACGACGACGGTGAAGTCTCCGTGCGGGGAACCGTTGCGCTCGGTGGTGGGCCCGGTCCAGGTGCCGAGGAACGCTTCCGGGACGGAGCCGGAGGGCGTGGTGGAGGCGGAGGGCGTGGTGGCGGGGGGATTCGTCTTGCTCCCGCCGGTGTCGCTCGCGTCGGCGCCCCGGCGGCCGCCCGGCATCAGGTCGAAGAGGTACCCCGCCCCCAGTGTCACCGCGGCGAGCGCCCCGGCGACGGCGAGCGCGACGGTGCAGCTGACACGCCGCCCCGCGGCGAGCGAGAACGTGGCCTGCCGCCGCCGCGTGCCCTCACCGTCGGGCGCGGTGTGCCCCTGGTCCGGCGGGGCGGCGAAGCCGCCGGGCGCGGGGGCGATCGGCGGGCCGAAGACGCCGGGCCCGGGAGCCCCCCGCCCGGACGGACCCCCCGCCTCGGGCCGGGCTTCGGGCGACAGAACCGCCGGAGGGCCGAAGACACCCGACGGCGGGCCGGTCATGGGCCCCTCGGGGGCGGGTGCCCACACCGAAGGGGCCGTGAAGGGCACGGGGCCCGAGGCGTTCGGGTCGGGCGCGGCACCGGGGACCGGCGGGACCGTTCCCGTACCCGCGTCGAGTTCCAGGAGGCGTACGGCGGTCCGGCTGATCTCCTCCACCAGCGGGCTCGGCAGCCAGCCGCCCGACACCAGCGCCGCCGCCCCGCGCGGGGCGAGGGCGGCCGCGACGGCGCCCGGGGCGGGGCGGGCCGCCGGGTCCTTCGCGAGGCAGGCCGCCACCAGCTCCCTCAGCTCTCCCGCCAGCGCGCCCAGTTCGGGCTCCTCGTGGACGACCTTGTAGAGAAGGGCCGCGGAGGTGTCGCCGGGGAAGGGCGGGGCGCCGGTCGCCGCGTACACGAGGACCGCGCCGAGCGAGAAGACGTCGGACGCTCCGGTCGCCCCATGGCCCAGGATCTGCTCGGGCGCCATGTAGCCGGGCGAGCCGATGGAGACCCCGCTCGCGGTGAGCGACGCCGTACCGTCCGTGGCCCGCGCGATGCCGAAGTCGATGAGCCGGGGCCCCTCCAGGGTGGCCAGCACGTTGGACGGCTTCACGTCACGGTGGACCAGGCCGAGTCCGTGCACGCCCGCCAGCGCCTCGGCGAGGCCGGCGCCCAGGGTCCGTACCGTGTGCGCGGGCAGCGGGCCGATCGCCTCCACGGCCCGGGTGAGCGTCGGCCCGGCGACGTATCCGGTGGCGACCCACGGCACGGCGGCCTCCGGGTCGGCGTCCAGGACCGGCGCGGTCCACTCCCCGCCGACCAGCCGGGCGGCCTCCACCTCACGCCGGAACCGGGCCCGGAACTGCTCGTCCAGGGCGAAGTGCGGGTGCACGATCTTCACGGCGACGGTCCGGCCGCCCTCGTTGCGGGCCAGATAGACCCGCCCCATGCCACCGGAGCCGAGACGGCCGAGGATCCGGTAGGCACCGATGGTCCTGGGTTCCCCTGCTTCGAGCGGCTGCATGTCTCCCCTTTTCCAGCAGCGCACGGCCCTTCGTGGGCCGGATCACCACGATTCGGAACCGTACCCAGCCAACCGATCCCCCACCACGTCCCTCCTCTTCTCCGTAATACGTCGCAGTGTCCGAAGCACCCCGGAGTCACCCGATGACACGCCTCCCCAGGATCACGAGGAACCCCAAGGCCCCGAGGATTCGCAGGATCCTCGCAGCCGCGCTCGCCGTCGGCACCACGGCCGCTCTCGTCGGCGGCTGCTCGGACGAGGGGGCGCCCGTCACCTTCGACACCCCGAGATCGACGGCCACGGCCGACAGGGCGGGCGCGCCGAGCACCACGCGGACTCCGGGTGCTCCGGGGGCGAACGTCCCCGAGACCGTCCTCCCCACCGGCCCCAAGGCGAGCTTCACCACGGCCAATACCCTCGACGACGGCACCAAGATCGGTGTCACCACGCTCGCGGGCGCGAAGTCCGGCTTCACGGGCAAGGTGTGGGTCTGGGCGCCGAAGCAGTATTTCGACCCGAAGTACGCCGACAGCGGCTTCCCGGTCCTTGTGGCGCTGCCGGGCGGAAACGGCTATCCGGTGAATTACTGGATGGGCACGGACCTCAAACTCCAGTCGAGCATCAGCGCATGGTCGCAGGAAGGGAAAAGCCTTCCGTTCATTGTCGTGATGCCTGTGCTCAACCCCGACGACAAGTACTACTACGACGGCAGCGATATACCCGGGCAACCCAGAATGGGGACCTGGCTCGCCGAGGACGTGCCCGATTTCGTCCGGGCGAATTTCCGCACCTTCAAGTCCCGTGACGGCTGGGCGTTCATGGGCTCGTCCTCCGGCGCCTTCGCCGGGCTGAAGGCGGTGCTCCAGCACCCCGACACGTTCAAGGCCGTCATCGCGTCCGGCCCCGACACCGTCCCCGACTCCCCGCTGTGGGCGGGCCACGAGGCACAGCGGCAGGCGAACAACCCGGAGAAGCTCGCCAAGGCGCTCGGCACGAAGCCGGACACCAAGGAGAACCGGGTCTATCTGGCGTTCCAGATAGGGACGGAGGAGTCGGGCGAGCCCCGGCTGAGGTCCTTCATGAAGAACTTCACGAAGGGCCCGGTGAAGACCCGCCTCCAGGTCATCCAGGGCGGCGGGCACAACGCCAAGGGCTACATCAGGGGCATGGGGGACGGCTCGATGGAGTGGATCAGCCGGCAGATGCAGGGCCCGGTGCCGTCCCCCTGACGCTCCGACCTCAGGCGAGCAGGTCCACCTTCACGTCCGCCGGGAAGCCGGTCGTCGGACCGGTCCGGCGGGCGAACTCGCGCACCCCCGCCAGCTGCTCGGGCCCGAAGCGGAAGTCCAGCGTCCGGAAGTACCGCTCCAGCAGCTCCGCGTCGAAGGACTCCCAGCGCGCGGCCTGCTCCGCGACCTTGGCGACCTCCACCAGCGACAGATCGCGCGAGGCCAGGAACGCCTCGTGGACCTCGCGCACGGTCTCCGGCTCGCGCACCAGGAAGTCCCTGCGCGCCGCCCACACCGCGAAGACGAACGGCAGGCCGGTCCACTCCTTCCACATCAGCCCCAGGTCGTGGACCTCGAGCCCGAGCCGCGGCGCGTCGTGCAGGGAGGCCCGCAGGGCGGCGTCGCCGATCAGGACGGCGGCGTCCGCCTCCTGCATCATCAGCCCGAGGTCGGGCGGGCACGTGTAGTAGTCGGGCCGCACGTCGTACCGCTCGGCGAGCAGCAGCTGCGCGAGCCGTACGGACGTACGAGAGGTGGACCCGAGCGCCACCCGCGCCCTGTCCAGCTGCTTCAGGGGCCGCTGGGAGACGATCACGCAGGACATGACGGGGCCGTCGCAGCCCACGGCGATGTCCGGCAGGGCGACAAGATCGTCCGCGTTGCGGAGATACTCCACGAGGGTGATGGGCCCGATATCGAGGTCGCCCCGCACGAGCCGCTCGCTGAGCTTCTCCGGGGTGTCCTTCGTCAGCTCCAGATCGAGGAGCGTTCCGGTACGGGCCAGGCCCCAGTACAGGGGCAGACAGTTCAGGAACTGGATGTGTCCGACGCGGGGCCGGCTGCGCTGGTGGTCATCGGTTGCATTGTCCACATCGTGAGGCTAGACCCGTCTCGCACGGTGGACATCGCCGGGGCGCGCGCGGCGCTCGCGTCAGCGCGTCAGAAGCACGTCAAACGTGTGGGTGACGTGATCTTTCCCTCTAGTGCGGCGCACACCCTGCGTGCTACGCTCATCGCAAGTTGCAGTTTGGTTTCCCTTGCAGTACAGAGCCTGCGGAGCATGTGACCCGCAGGCTTTTGTAGTTTTCAGACTTGTTTGCAGGTTCTGGAGCAGGGCAACCCTTTGGCCCAAGGAGGGCTTATGGCTACCGGAACCGTCAAGTGGTTCAACGCTGAAAAGGGCTTCGGCTTCATCGCCCAGGACGGCGGCGGCCCGGATGTCTTCGTCCACTACTCCGCGATCAACGCGTCCGGGTTCCGCTCCCTCGAGGAGAACCAGGTCGTGAACTTCGACGTCACGCAGGGTCCGAAGGGCCCGCAGGCGGAGAACGTCACCCCGGCCTAAGTTGCCCGGGTCGGCGATCGCGCACGGCTAGAGAAGTACCCAAGGAGCCCCGCTCCGTGTCCTCGGGCACGAGCGGGGCTCCTGCCTTTCGTCCCCCTCCCCCACGGCCCGGGCCGCTCGTAGTCTGGACGTATGACCGAACGCAAACCGCCTGGCGTCAGCTTCGAGTCGTTCGTGGACAAGCAGATCCGCGAGGCCACCGAGCGCGGCGAGTTCAAGAGACTGGCCGGCTTCGGGAAGCCGCTCGACGACGACAACGCCCCCTATGACGCGCTGTGGTGGATCAAGAGCAAGATGCACCGCGAGGGCGCGTCCGTCCTCCCGCCCTCGCTGGCCCTGCGCAAGGAGGCCGAGGACGCGGTGGAGGCGATCGGCCGGGCCGTGTCCGAGGCGCAGGTGCGCCGGATCGTCGGCGAGATCAACACCAAGATCGCCGCGGCCCTGGCCCGCCCGCCGGCGGGACCGCCGCTGAACCTGAAGCCGTTCGACGTGGAGGAGACGGTGGCGGGGTGGCGGGCGGACCGGGCGAAGCGGGAGGAACGTCCGGATCGCGAGAAGCGGGACGCGTAGGGCTCGGACGGGCGGTCGCGAAGTTCGCCGTCAACAGGCCGTGAAGAAAGCCCCGGGTCTCCCGTGGGGCACCGCTGATTTGCCTATGGTGCACATGCATACACCAACGATCATGGGCATCACGGGGGCCTCGTGTCTTTCGACGACGAATGGGCGGGAATCAGGTCGGCCGCGGCGGAGAAGGCGGTGTCCACACGCCTCAACCAGCTCCCCGCGGACGGGGGTGGTGGATCCGGCGGTACGGGGAGGCTGCGCGTCGAGCAGGCGGACCTCGCGGCCGTCGGCGACGCGGCGTTCACGCTCCACCAGCGGCTCGACACCGACGGGGACCACGCCAAGGCCAACACGTACGCGGCGGCCGGCTCGCTGAAGACGGACTTCGCGCTCGGCGCCGCGCTCTCCACGGTGGCCGACAAATGGAACGAGCAGGTCGGCACCTTATTGGACGCCTGTGCGCACATCTCCAACCATCTCGAGTACTCGAAGAAGACCCACGCGGACGACGAGTACTGGATCGCGACCCGGTTCAAGTTCGAGCAGCTCGACAAGGGCTTCGAGGAGAGGGCGCGGCACTGATGGATCTGGAAGCGCTCCGGTTCGCGGACTTCTCCAAGCTGTCCACGGCCGTCGGTGACTGGGAAGCCATGGCGAAGAAGCTGTGGGAGCTGGAGGGGGACGCCCGCAAGGACATGGGGGCGAAGTCGGACAAGGCGGCGTGGGAGGGGTCCAACGCCACCGTCACGCGGGCGTTCATCACCAAGACCGCCGGGGAGTTCGCCGACGCCGCGACCCAGGCCACCAGCATCGGGAACATCCTCCGCGACACGTACGCCGAACTCGCCGCGTACAAGACGCAGCTCGACGAGGCGATCGAGCAGGGCCTGGCCAAGAACCTGACGGTCGTCGGCACGGGGAACGGCGGCTTCACCGTGACCATGAACATCCACCCCGACCGGGCCGCCGACGGGCACGACGTGCCCGAGCATTCACAGGCCGATGTGACCGCGCTGCGCGACCGGGTGCAGGGGATCCTGGAGAAGGCCACCGAGAGCGACAGCACCGCCTCCAAGGCGCTGACCATGCTGGTGAGCCAGACCCCGTACGGCTTCTCCGACGCCGCCTACTACGACCGGGACCGCGCGGCGGCGGCCCTCAAGGACGCCGAGCGCATCGCCGACCTGCTCAGGAACAAGGGCGACGACATGTCGCCCGAGGAGTTCGACAGGCTCGACAAGGACCTGGCCGCGTACAAGGACGACCGGCTCTTCCAGGAGACGCTCGCCACCAGGCTCGGCCCGCGCGGTGTCCTCGACTTCTGGGCCGACCTGTCCGACCCGTCCGACGGCGGCTCCCTCCAGCGCTCGCGGCACAAGGACTTCGGCGACTTCCAGCAGAACCTCTCCCTCGTCCTCGCCGGCGCGACCCAGTCGGACAGCCCGGCCATGCGCACCTGGGAGAACGACATGGTCAGGCTGGGCGAGGAGCGCATCCAGACCCGGGGCAGCCAGGTGTACGGCTACCAGCTGATGAGCAACCTGATGCGTACGGGGGACTGGGAGAACCGATTCCTCAACGACTACGGCAACGCACTCGTCGCCACCGAGAAGAAGATGCGGCTCCCGGCCAACTACTGGAACGCCGGTGCCCCGCCCATGCCGAAGATGAACTTCATCGGCGAGGACTTCGGCCGCGACCCGATGACGGGCCTCATGCGGGCGCTCGCCGCGAGCCCGAACGCGTCGACCGAGTTCTTCGGCACGACGGAGCCGAACGACAACGCCCAGTACGTCCTCGGGGACCGGCAGGTCTTCGACGACACGCCCCTCGACGACAAGGACGGCAACTCCGCGCGGGAGGCGACGGGTGCGGCGCTGGTCTCCGCCGCCACGGGCATGAACCCGCTCGACCCCACCGCGCAGCCGGTCGATCTCACCCCGGAGCATCGCAAGGTCCTGGACCGCTCGCTGGAGTTCCTCTCCGCGCGGGGCGACGACTTCCCCTCGGAGATGCGCGACGACATGGCCAAGGTCCTCTCCAGCCACAGCGACGTCGTCCACCACACCGCGAGCTCCCTCTCGGAGGACGCGAACGACCCGCGGCAACTGGACCGCGGTCAGCTCCTGGAGGTCAGCAAGCAGCTGTCCCGCGACCAGGACGCGTACGGGATGCTCAACGAAGCCATGAACCGGGAGATCCTCCAGGACATCCACACGGATCAGCCGAAGGACCCGAAGGAGACCCTCCAGCGGGCCGGCAACACGGTCGGCTTCCTGGAGGAGGCCCGCTACCAGGCGCTGAAGGCGGACAAGGACGACCCGTCGTGGGAGGCGAAGTGGCTGTACCACGGCTTCGGCGGCGCGGTGAACTTCATCCCGGTGGTCGGTGACGCCGCGCAGCGCGGGGTCGACGCCCTGGCCTACAACTGGCAGTTGGACGAGCAGGCGCGGATCGAGAAGGGCATCCAGGACCAGAACGGCAAGACATTCGAGCACCGGGAGAACCAACTACGGGCCCTCTCCCAGGAGTGGGCGAGGGCCAACCCCGGTCACGGCAACAACGCCTACACCCTGGAGAACGAGATCAACCTCGCGGCGCTGAACGGCAACAGCCGGGCCAAGGGTCTGGCGGGCGACCAGTGAGCGGCCGCACGCGGGCCGGTGCCGTCGCTCTCCTGCTCGGTGCGCTGGCCGGGTGCGGGGAGAGCAGGGAGTACGCGGTGCCTGCCGAGGTGTGCGGGGTGCCGGTCGACCCGGCCGTACTGGCGCCCTTCCTCCCGCCGGGGGAGACGGTGGAGCAGTCGGCGTACGCCTCCCGGCCGGCCAACCCCCGGTGCTCGATCACGGTGGACGGGCAGACCGTCCTCACGGTGAAGGCGGACGTGATCGAGCCGGCCGAGGACCCGATGAAGGTCCACGAGCGGCTGCTCGTGGATGCCGACCGGATCCCCGTCGGCGACGACGCCCGCGTCGCGGACGCGACGGCGCTGGCGGTGGCCGCCTGTACGTACGAGGGCAAGCCGCGCAAGTTCGTGGCCCAGCTGTTCCCGCCGAGCGGGACGGATGACGTTGCCGAGCGGCGGGAGGCGCTGACACGGCTGATGACGGCGTACTTCCCGGCCGTGCGGCGGGAGGTGGGCTGCTCGTCCTGAGACGGACCGGGCGGCTAGGGCGTGCCCGGCATGCGGCCGAGGGTCGCGAGGATCCGGTCCAGCGTCCCGGCGCCCGGGGGCAGGGGGATGCCCGGCCGGAAGGGGCTGTCCGGGGTGAGCCGGGTGTCGCCGTCCGGGACGGAGAGGGCGATCGGGAGCGCGGCGTCGAGGACGTCGGGTTCGGGGTCGTACGGGAGGTCCAGGCCGCGGGCGATGTCCCAGCCGTGGACGACGTAGTCGATGAAGTGGAAGCCGACGGCCCGGCCGGCGGGGAAGGTCCGGTCGACCGTGAACTCGGGCAGGAGGAAGGGCCGGTCCGGGGCGTCCAGGGCCGCGAAGGCGGCGACGACGTGCTCGGCGGCCTCGGCGTACCGCGCGACGGCGGCGGCGGAATCGGTCACCGGGTGGACGGTCCAGTGGGCGAGCTCCGCGCCGTCACCGAGGGCGGCGGCCGCGAACCCGCGGTGCTGGGCCGTCATGTGGGCGAGCAGATCGGCGACCGTCCATCCGGCGCAGGGTGTCGGCCGGCCGAGGTCGCCGGGGGTCACCCGGTGCACCAGGGCGACGCTGTCGCGGACCACGCGCGCGTGGAGGAGCCGTAACCGCTCGAACGGTCCCTCACCTTCCAAAGAGATACGCATATGATTACGATCTGCTCACGCCTACGAATTGTCAACGGGTATTTTCATGGCCATGGAAGAGCCCCGCCCCGATCTCGCCGCGATGGTCGTGCCGCTGGGCCGCACCCTGATGGCGGCGGAGCAGCCGGTCCTGGACGCCCACGGCGTGACGATGTGGGCGTACGCGGTCCTGCTGCACCTCGACGAGACGCCCATCCGCACCCAGGCCGCCCTGGCCGAGGCCATCCGGGCGGACAAGACCCGGATCATCGCCGTCCTCGACGACCTGGAGAAGCGCGGCCTGATCGGTCGCCGCCCCGACCCCCAGGACCGCCGGGCCCGCCTGCTCTCCCTCACGCGCGAGGGCCGCGAACTGCGGGACACCGTGCGGTCCGAGATCCAGGAGGGCGAGGAGCGACTGCTCTCCCGGCTCCCGGCGCCGGACCGAGAGGCATTCGTCCGGGCCCTGCGGATCCTGACCACCGACTAGGTGAACTCGGCCGGCTCGCGGCCCCGTCACCGGCCGCGCGGACCGTCCTCGGCATCTCCTCGATGGCCCACTGGGTGGAGCACGCAGAACCGTCGAGCGAGGAGTGAGTGACATGAGGAGCGCCGATCTGCTGCTGGACGCGTTCGGCCGCGTCCAGGAGGCCGTGCGCGGAGCCGTCGAGGGCCTGTCGGAGGACGAGCTGGCGCTACGGATCGACGACGACGCGAACTCGATCGCCTGGCTGGTCTGGCACCTGACGCGGATTCAGGACGATCACCTCGCTGGCGCCTTCGACACCGAGCAGGTGTGGACGTCCGACGGCTGGAAGTCCCGCTTCGGCCTCCCGTTCGGCGCCGGGGCCACGGGCTACGGCCACTCCAGCACCCAGGTCGCCAAGGTCCGGGCCTCCGCCGACCTGCTCCTCGGCTACTACGACGCCGTCCACGCCCGGACCGTGGAACACCTCGGCACCCTGACCAACGCCGACCTCGACCGCGTCGTGGACGACGCCTGGGACCCCCCGGTCACCCTCGGCGTCCGCCTGGTGAGCGTGATCGCGGAGGACAACCAGCATGCGGGCCAAGCGGCGTACGTACGGGGCGTGGTGGAGCGACGAGAAGGATCGTGACGGGTGTCGGCCGGGGTTGCTATCCTCCGGCCACAGTCCGCGGAAGGCGAAGATCCGGATGGGGGGAACCTCCGGCCGCCTCCGTGTCTTCCGATCGCCGTCCCGTGCCCGAGTCGGGCCGCGCGCGGTCGCCTCAAGGGGAGGGCCCGTCCGTTGCTCCGTCATTCCCATGCCTTCAGCCGCAGACTCGCCACCGCGGTGGGCGTCACCCTCGCGGTGACCGCCGGCACCACTGTGTCCACGGGGCCGGCGACGGCGGCTCCCGCCCTTGCCCCGGCATCGGCCACCGGGTCGGCGGAACAGGCACCGGTGCCGTTCCCGCTCGACGCCGACATCGTCGGCGGTGGCTCTTCGGGGTTCCTGACCAAGAACCTGGCCGACAAGCGCTGGACCAGTTTCGCTGACGGATCCTCCACGGTGCTGCCGCCTGGCGCATGGGTCTACGGCGCCAAGGGTTCCGACGCCGTGGTCGTCGACCAAGTGGGCCAGCGCGTCACGCTCATGGACATGTCCACGGGCTCGGAGGTGCTGAGCGTCCCCCATGACGCCTGGCACGTCGGAGCCGTCGACAGGACTCTCTTCGTACGGGACCGCGCGACCTCGGAGCTCTCCCTCGTGCAGAACGTCGGCGGTACGCAGACCAGCCGGAAGGTGTCCGGCGTGCCGGCGGGGGCGTCGCCGACGCTCGCCGCGGGCATGCCCGGCCATGCCCTGCTGAACTACCGCACCGGCACGGAGCCGACGAGCAAGGCGTACTGGGCCGTGCTGGACCTCGCCACCGGCGCCGTCACCGAGACCCATGAGATCGCCTCCCCGCAATGGCCCGTCAAGGACGTCGAGATGACGACCACGCACCTCGCCTGGGTGGAGTACCGCTCCGCTTCCGACACACGCGTGCTCGTCAGGGAGCGGGCGTCCGGAGAGACCCAGGAGATCCGGCTGGGCGCCACCGAGAACCCCGTGGAGATCGGTCTGGTGGGCACCTGGCTGACGTACGGGCAGGTCGGCGGCCTCACTTCGTACACGCCGCACGTCCTGAACGCGGTCACCGCGCGCTCCCTCCAGACCGGGGCGACACGAAAGCTCCTGGACCACGTGAAGTCGTCCCTCACCGCTCCCGACGGCGCACAGCTCGTGCGCGGCGGCACGTCGGCTCAGGGCGAAGGGCTGTACAGGATCTCCCCCGGCGCCGACGGCGTCCCCGTCACGACTCTTGTGGCGAGCACGGGCCAGCTCTCCAAGGTCACGCTGCGGGGCGTCCCCTCGTTCCCCGCCGTGATCGACCTGGACCGCAACGGCGGCCAGGTACCCATGTCCTGGCCGCTGTCGCGATCCAACGTGCTGGCCGATGTCACACTGCGCCACACCCGGACCGGGCTGGCGCAGGAGGTACACCTGCTCGCCGGCGGCGACTACGACGACACGTCCAGGTTCGACGGAGCCGCCTGGGGCGACTGGTTCGGCTACGTCGAGCCGAGGAACGGCCAGTGGGTGAGTGCGCCGAACGGGGAGTACGCCTGGACGCTCACCGCGGAGCCCATGAACGGCATCGGACCGAAGCTGGTCACCTCCGGCACGTTCACAGTCACCCGCAAGGCCGCCCCGCACGACTACAACGACAACGGCTCCCCGGACCTGCTCATGCGCGACGGGTCGGGCCGGCTGTGGCGCGCCGACCTGAACGCCTCGGACGGCGGCGTCCAACAGCCCGATGACAGGCTGCTCGCCAGCGGTTGGAACGGCTACAACCAGATCGAGGCCACGGGGAACATCGCCGGAGCCCCTGCCGGGGACTTCGTCGCCCGCGACGGCGCGGGCGTCCTGTGGCACTACCTCGGCAAGGGCGACGGCACGTTCACGACTCGGTACAGGATCGGCTCGGGCTGGGGCGGCTACAACAAGATCGCCGCGGGAAGCGACCTGAACGGCGACGGGAAGCCCGACCTCGTGGCCACCGACACCGCCGGTGTCATGTGGCTCTACAAGGGCACCGGAAACTGGCGCACCCCGTACACGACCCGCGTCAAGATCGGCACGGGCTGGAACGGCTACAACCAGATCGCCGCCACCGGGAACATCGCCGGAGGCACCGCCGGAGACCTCGTCGCCCGCGACGGCGCCGGCGTCCTCTGGCTCTACCTCGGCAAGGGAGACGGGACCTTCGCACCCCGAGTGAGGATCGGCGCCGGCTGGGGCGGGTACAGCCACCTGGTCGGCGTCGGTGACGCCGACCGGGACGGCCGCCCCGACCTGGTGGCGAGGCGCCCCGACGGGCCGACGTACGTCTACAAGGGCACCGGCAGCTGGAACGCCCCGTTCCGCGCGCCCCAGGAGATCGGCGGTTCCTGGGGGCCGATGCCTCCGTACAACCAGTTCGCCTGATCATCGATCCGACTCGCCGCAACCCCGGTGCCCGGGCACGGGAGCCCCCGGCCCGACGTGGTCACCACGTCGGGGTCGGGGCTCCCGCCCTACCCCGCTCTACAGGTACGGGCGGGTGATCAGCTCGATCGCGTGGCCGGCCGGGTCCTTGAAGTACACGCCCCGGCCGCCGTGCCCGTTGTTGATCTCGCCCGGGCGCTGCATCTGCGGATCGGCCCAGTGCACGACGCCGCGGTCGCACAGCCGCTGGTACGCCCGGTCGAACAGCTCGTCGTCGAGCAGGAAGGCGTAGTGCTGCATCTGGATCTCGATGTGCGTCGGCGGCTTCGCGAACTGGAGCAGCACGCCGTCGGCGAGCTGGACGTTGACGAACGGCCCCCAGGACGGCGCTTCGGGGAGTTCCAGCAGCTCCCGGAAGAACAGAGCCGACTCGGTGCTGTCCTTGGCGGCGATGATGGTGTGGTTGAACGTGACTGACATACGGATGACCTCACTGTGATTCGGCACGAAAGAAACGGACTCGCGATGCAGAAGCAGCGCTGGGAGGTCCGCGTGCCGAACCAAGGCGGCGGGGGTGCTGTGAACGCACCCGCCGAGCGATCAGTCCACCACCGGGTAGCCGATCCGTGTGTGGCGTCGAGGCGCCGATCCGGTGTTCACGTCGGATGATCTTACGGATCGCCGGCCGATGGCGCAGGTGGTTAACGCGTCAGGGGTACGACGACGCTTTCCGGCCAGGTCGGCGAGCGTCAGAAGGCGAAGACCGTGCCCGTCTTCGCGTTCAGCTCGCAGGTGTTCCCGAACTCCTTCTTCCAGCCGACCGGGACGCTGTCGAAGGTGCCCTGCGCCTCCGCCACCACCGGTTCGTAGACCATCGGGCACATCACGTCGGCGTCGCCCTTCAGCTTCTCGAAGTCTCCGCGCGCGTCGTTCAGGGCGCTGCATGCGACCTCGCCCTGCGGGTGGTTGCCCCCGGTGGGGCCACATCCGAGATAGACCTCCTTCACGTCGCCGGTCGCGCCGGACGTGATCGTCAGGAAGATCCTGGTGGGCGGGGTCGGCGCGGCGTCCTCCGCGCCCGCGAGGCCGAAGCCCGCGACGGTGGCCGTGGCCACGGCGAAAGCAAGGGTGCTCTTCATGCCCCGGCAAACGAGCGCTCCGACTCCGGGTCACTTGGGTCCACCCGCATGACCGGGAAGTTCATCCTCTTCGACGTGGTCGGCACTCTGATGGATGCCGTCGCCCATCAGCGCCGCGTCCGGCAGGCCTGGGCGGCGTGACACGGGCTGGAGGGGGAGGAGGTGTACGGGGGCGCGCTCCGCAGGCGGCCCGTCGAGACGTTCGCCGCTGTCGCACCGGGCCGGCCGTTTCGCCGGCACGGGCCCTCCCGCCGTCTTCACCGTATCGGGCCGAACTCGCCCCGCACCGCGCCGACTTCTGCTTCTGTTCTGTGAGGTGATGGGTCGTTCAGATCGCAGGATAGCTCCGCTATCCTGCTGCTCATGCAGGGGGAGCTGGGAAACAACTCACACTTGACCGGCAGCGGAGCCATGCCACTGGAGTCGGGGGATCCCCGGCAGATCGGTGCGTTCAGACTGCTCGGCGTCCTTGGGTCCGGGGGCATGGGCCGGGTCTATCTCGGGGCCGTGCCCGGGAAGTTCGCGGCGGTCAAGCGGGTGCTGCCCGTGCTGGCCGAGGACCCGGACTTCCTGAACCACTTCGGGCACGAGCTCGACAACCTGGCCCGGCTTCCCGGCGGCGCCAGTGTGAAGCTGCTCGCCAGTGACCGCACGGCGAAACCGCCGTGGTTCGCGACCGAGTACATACCGGGGGTCACCCTCAACGAGGCGATCAGGCTCCACGGCGGCCCGCTTCCCGTCGACGCCCTCTGGCGGCTCCTGCACCAAGCGGCCGCCGGGCTGAAGGCCGTGCATGCCGCCGACATGGTGCACCGCGACCTCAAGCCGTCCAACGTCATGCTGACGCCCGACGGCCTGTCCCTCATCGACTTCGGCGTCGCGCGCGCCGCCGACCAGAGCCGGCTCACCCGGACCGGCATGGTCATCGGAACGCCCGCCTACATGGCACCCGAGCAGGCCATCGCCGATCCCCAACTGACGGGCGCTGCCGATGTCTTCGGCCTCGGCAGCCTGCTCCTGTACGCCGCCATCGGCCGTCCCCCGTTCGGTGACGGCTCCGGGCCCGGCCTTCTCTACCGGGTCGTCCACGGAGAGCCCGACTTCGGTCGGCTCCCGGAGACGGCGCCCGAGCTCACGGAGGTCGTACGGTCCTGCCTCGCCAAGGACCCGGCGGACCGGCCGACGGCGGCCGAACTCGTCGGCCTCACCGGGGGCCACGCGGAGGGCGTCCAGTGGCCGCCGGCCGTCGCCGAACGGGTCGAGGAACGGGCGGCCTTCGCCGCCGGGGCGCCCACGGCCGAGCAGCTCGCGGAGCTCGGGGACACCGGGGAGGGCGACCAGGTCGAGGACATCGGGACGGTGGCGCTCACCCCGCGGGGCCCGAGCGAGCCCGCGACCGCGGGGCCGGACGCGGCCGCCGCCACCGGCCCCACGGCGGCCCGCGGGTGGCGGGAGCGGCGCAACCGGTTCGTCCTGGTCGCCGTCCCCGTCGTCGTGGCCACCGGCACCACCCTGACCGTCGCCCTCGGTCCGTACGAGATCGGCCGACAGGGCGGCGGCCCCGGCACCTCGGCGGCCCCGCCCGCCGCGACCGCCTCGCAGCCGGCACCGGGCGCGCCCGCGCCGGCGACCACGCCCCCGTCCACCTCGCCGTCCGGCTCCGCCTCCGCGTCGGGCTCCCCCTCGGGTCAGGGGTCGGGCCCCACCACGGGCGGCGCCGGCGGCACGACAGGCGGTGGGGGTGCGACAGGCGGTGGGGGTGCGGCAGCGGGCGGCGGCGCGGCCACCGGCGGCACCGGAACCATCCCCGGAAACGGCAGCGGGAGTGGCAGCGGCGGTGGAAGCGGGTCCTCCTCGACCGGAGGCGGCTCCGGCTCCACGACCACGCAGCCCAAGCCACGGCCGTCGTCCGGCGGCTCGGCGCCCTCGGGGACGTACTCCCTGGAGAACGCCTCCAACGGCGAGTGCATCGGCGAGTACAATCCGGGGTACGGCGTCTTCGCCAACACCTACGAGTGCGGTTCCGTGCCCAACAACAGCGGCACCATGGCGTACGCCTGGACCTACAAGGCGGGCGCGAACGGCACCTTCCGGCTGGTCAACAAGACGACCGGGAAATGCCTCCAGGCGGGCGGGAACCCCGGCGGCGTCGGCGTCGGCGCCTGCAACGGCTCCAGCAAGCAGTCGTGGAAGATCCATGCCACGACGTCCCACGGCCGGACGATCATGAATGTGAGCAACGACGAGTGCATGACCGTCGGGCCGCCGTTCCTGACCACGTACGCCTGCGACCCGGGCAACCGCGCCCAGCTCTGGCGGAACATCTCAGCCCTGTGACGACGGCCCGAACACGGGGACGACGACCTCCCCCTCCGTGCGGAACGTGACCTCCAGATCCATCCCGATCCGGAGGTCCGTCTCCGCCACCCCCACCAGCTCCGTCATCATCCGCGGGCCCTCCGCCAGGTCCACCACCGCCGCCACATACGGCACCCGGTCGCCGAACGGCGGGAGGTCGTTGCGGTGGACGACCGACCAGGTGTAGAGCGTGGCGCGGCCGCTCGACTCCTCCCAGCGGACGTCCTCGCTCCAGCAGTGCGGGCAGAACTCGCGCGGGTAGTGGTGCGTCCGGCCGCAGGCGTCACAGCGCATGAGCAGCAGGCGGCCCTCGGCCGCCGCGTCCCAGTACGGGCGGGTGAAGGCGTCGATGTCCGGGTCGGCGGCCGTCATCGGAACAGTCCGATCGCGTGGTCGAGGGACCAGGTCTGCCAGGACATCGCGAAGAGGGCGACCAGTGAGATCAGCGCCATCATCGCGTTCTGCCCCTGCTCGGCCCAGTCGTGGATCATCAGGACGAGGTAGAGGAGGTTGAGGAGGAGGCCGCCGATCAGGGCCACGGGCGTGAGGAGGCCGAGGATCAGGCCGAGGCCCAGGGCCAGTTCGGCGTAGACGACGACGTACGCCATCACCTTCGGACGCGGCGCGACGACCGAGTCGAAGCCCTTCCTTACGAACGGCCACCGGTGTTTGCCGGCGACGTCCGCCGCCCACGCTATGCCGGTGCCGCGCTCGAACCAGCCCTTCTTGTCCTTGTGGCGCCAGCTCTCCAGCCACCACAGGCCGAGGCCGATGCGGAGGACGGCGAGCCATTCGGCGCCGGTGAGCCAGATGGTCTGCATCGGTCGATACCTGCCCCTCCCCGATCCTGATCTGACGGTACGTCAGTTCAGCGGATGGGGCGGCGTCTGCGCAAGACCCTCGCACGCCCCCGCACTCTCCACCCACGCCCCACCCATACGTGACCGATTCGCAACCGATTCCCCTCTTGACCGAGACCCAACAAGTGAGCATCTCGTTACGCTCAGCATTCATGGCCAACACCCCCCGTTCCAGACCCGACCACCCCGTCTACGTCATCGGCGGCGGACCCGGCGGACTCGCCGTCGCCGCCGCCCTGCGCGCGCAGGGCGTACGGGCCGTCGTCCTGGAGAAGTCCGAGGCCGTCGGCGCCTCGTGGCGGGCGCACTACGACCGTCTGCGGCTGCACACCACCCGCCGCCTCTCCGCGCTTCCCGGACTACCGATCCCCCGTTCCTTCGGACGCTGGGTCGCGCGCGCGGACGTCGTGCGGTACCTGGAGAAGTACGCCGAGTTCCACGAGCTGGAGATCGTGACCGGCGTCGAGGTCTCCCGCGTCGAGCGCGTCGGCGAGGACTGGCTGCTGCACGCGACCGGCGGCAGGCAGCTGACCGGCCGGGCCGTCGTCGTCGCCACCGGGTACAACCACACCCCGCGCCTGCCCGAGTGGCCGGGACGGGACGCGTACCGCGGCGAGCTGATCCACGCGAGCGCCTACCGGAACCCGCGGCCGTACGAGGGCAAGGACGTCCTCGTCGTCGGCGCCGGGAACACCGGGGCCGAGATCGCGGCCGACCTCGTCGAGGGCGGGGCGGCGCGAGTGCGGCTCGCGGTGCGCACCGTGCCGCACATCGTGCGGCGCTCCACGGCCGGGTGGCCGGCGCAGCGCACCGGCATCCTGGTGCGCCGCCTGCCGGTGCGCCTGGTCGACAAGGTGGGCGAGCTGATGGGCCGCGTCTCCATACCGGACCTGTCGGAGCAGGGGCTGCCCCGGCCGGACACGGGGCTCTACTCGCGGCTGCGCGAAGGGGCCGTCCCGGTGCAGGACGTGGGCCTGATCGACGCCGTACGGAAGGGGAAGGTGGAGGTCGTCGGCGCGGTCGACTCCTTCGACGGCGACAAGGTCCTCCTCGCGGACGGCTCCGCGATCACCCCGGACGCCGTGATCGCGGCGACCGGCTACCGGCGGGCCCTGGAGCCGCTCGTGGGACATCTCGGCGTCCTCGACGAGCGCGGGCGGCCCGCGACACGGGGCGCGCGGGCTCCGCGCGAGGCGGCGGGGCTGTACTTCACGGGGTTCACGAACCCGATCAGCGGCATGTTCCGGGAGATGGCGATCGACGCGGAGAAGATCGCCCGCGTGATCCGGAAGTCGGCCGGCCGGACGGTGACCGGCGACCCGGGGGCGCCCACGCGGTGATCTCCGCCGCCGAGTCGGCGGAACCGCGGGCGCCTCGCTCGGTCGGTGACCTCCGCCGCCGAGCCGGCGGACCCGGGGGCACCCGCTCGGTGACCTCCACCGCCGAGCCGACGACCCCGCGGGCGCCCACACGGTGATCTTCGCCGCCGAGCCGACGACCCCGCGGGCGCCCCGCTCGGTGACCTCCGCCGCCGCCCCTCCGCTCATTGGCTCTGTCGCAGTCATTCCTGACTGAGCGTCAGTTCTGTAATCTGACTGAGTGTCAGGTGACACGTCGCGGCACGACGACGAGCGGGAGAGTGGGCGGAACGATGCTTGGATCGACTCACGGCACCTTCACCACCGATCTCCGCGCCCGCGTGGTCGCCTGCGGGGAGCACTCCGGGACGCCCGGGATCGCCGTGCACGGCGTCACCGCCGTGGACGGCGACCGGGACGTCAGCGGGCGGCCCCTGCACGCCCCCGTGCCCGACCTCGACCGGTTCTTCCGGCCCGGGTCCGTCGCCGTCGTCGGGGCCTCCGACGCCGAGGGGCGGCCCAACACCGGCATCACGCGGCAGCTCATCGCCTGGGCCGAGCGGGTCGGCGCCCGCCTCGTGCCGGTGCACCCCACCCGTACCAGCGTCTTCGGGATCGACTGCGTGCCCTCGGTCGGCGCGCTCGACGAGCCCGTCGACCTCGCCGTCCTGCTCGTCGCGGACCCGCTGCCCGTCATCGAGGAACTGGCCAAGGCCAAGGTGAAGTTCGCCGTCGCCTTCGCCTCGGGCTTCGCCGAGACCGGCGACGAGGGCGCCGCCGCGCAGGAACGTCTCACCGAAGCCGTACGACGCTCCGGGATCCGCCTGCTCGGTCCGAACACCAACCTCAACGCCTTCGAGCGCTTCCGCGACGACCTCGACGGGCCGGCGATCGCGCTCATCACGCAGTCGGGCCACCAGGGGCGACCCGTGCACACCCTCCAGGAGCTGGGGGTACGGCTCTCCCACTGGGCGCCCACCGGCAACGAGGCCGACCTGGAGACCGCCGACTTCATCTCGTACTTCGCGACCCGCCCCGAGGTCGGCGCCATCGCCTGTTACGTCGAGGGGCTCAAGGACGGGCGCTCCTTCCTCCTCGCCGCCGACCGCGCCGCCCGCCAGGGCGTGCCGGTCGTCGCGGTGAAGGTCGGGCGGACCGAGACCGGGGCGCGGATGGCCGCCTCGCACACCGGCAAGCTCACCGGCGCGGACCAGGTCGTCGACGCGGCGATGCGGCAGTTCGGGGTCATCCGGGTCGACGGGCTCGACGAACTCCAGGACACCGCGGCCCTGCTGGCCCGGGCCCGCAAACCGGTCGCCGACGGTGTCGTCGTCTACTCGATCTCCGGCGGCACCGGCGCCCACTTCTCCGACCTCGCCACGGCCGCCGGGCTGCGCCTGCCGACCCTCCCGCAGGCCAAGCAGGACGAGCTGCACCAGTGGATACCGCCGTATCTGAACGTCGCCAACCCGGTCGACAACGGCGGGCATCCGGTGGGCGACTGGCGCGGGCGGAAGATCATCGACGCGATCCTCGCCGACCCGTCCGTCGGGGTGCTGATATGTCCCATCACGGGCCCCTTCCCGCCGATGAGCGACAAGCTCGCGCAGGACCTGGTCGACGCGGCCGAGGCCACCGACAAGCTGGTGTGCGTGGTGTGGGGTTCGCCGGTCGGGACCGAGGCCGCCTACCGCGAGACCCTGCTCGGATCCTCGCGCGTCGCCACCTTCCGTACGTTCTCCAACTGCATCGGGGCCGTGAAGGCCTATCTCGACCACCACCGCTTCACCGCCGGCTACCGCTCCCCCTTCGACGAGGCCCCGCGCACGCCGTCCCCCTCCTTCCGCAAGGCGCAGGCCCTGATGCGGCCGGGCCGGCAACTGAGCGAGCACGCGGCGAAGCAGCTGCTGCGGGCGTACGGGATCCGGGTGCCGCGCGAGCAACTGGTGACGAGCGCCGCGGCTGCCGTCCGGGCCGCCGGGCTCGTCGGCTACCCGGTGGTGATGAAGGCGTCCGGCGCGCAGCTGGCCCACAAGACGGAGCTGGGTCTGGTGAAGGTCGGGCTGACCTCGGCCAGCCAGGTCAGGGACGCGTACCGCGAGCTCACCGACATCGCGCGCTACGAGGGCGTCGACCTCGACGGGATCCTGGTCTGCCAGATGGTGGGGCGCGGGGTCGAGATGGTGGTGGGCGTGACGCGCGACCCGCTCTTCGGGCCGACAGTCACGGTGGGCCTGGGCGGCGTGCTGGTCGAGGTCCTGAACGACGCGGCGGTGCGCGTGCCGCCGTTCGGCGAGGACCAGGCGAGGGAGATGCTCGGCGAACTGCGCGGGCAGGCCCTGCTGAAGGGCGTGCGCGGCGCTCCGCCGGCGGACGTGGACGCGCTGGTGGAGGTCGTGCTGCGGGTGCAGCGGATGGCCCTGGAACTGGACGGCGACCTCGCCGAACTGGACATCAACCCGCTGATGGTGCTGCCACGGGGGCAGGGCGCGGTGGCGCTCGACGCGCTCGCGGTCTGCCGATAGGAGCTCTGGTGGAAGACCTGCTGCACTCCGTCGAGAACGGGGTCTCGTGGATCACGCTCAACCGGCCCGAGGCGATGAACGCCGTCACCTGGGACCAGCGCGAGCGGATCATCGCGTTCCTCGGGGAGGCCTCGGCCGACCCGGACGTACGGGCGGTGGTGCTGACGGCGACCGGGCGGGGCTTCTGCGCGGGCGCGGACCTGCGGGGCGCCCCGTCGTCGGGCGAGAGGGTCCCCGGGGATGTGGCACGGACCATCCGGCTGGGGGCCCAACGGTTCATCGGGGCGGTCATGGACTGCGAGAAGCCGGTGATCGCGGCGGTGAACGGCACGGCGGCCGGGATCGGCGCCCATCTGGCGTTCGCCTGCGACCTCGTGCTCGCGGCGGAGCCGGCGAAGTTCATCGAGGTGTTCGTACGGCGTGGCTTGGTGCCGGACGGGGGCGGGGCGTATCTGCTGCCCCGGCTGATCGGCCCGCAGCGCGCGAAGGAGCTGATGTTCTTCGGCGACGCGGTGACGGCCCACGACGCCCGGGAGCTGGGCCTGGTGAACCGGGTGGTCCCGGCGGAGGAGCTGGAGAAGACCGCCCGGGAGTGGGCCGAGCGGCTGGCCCAGGGCCCGACGCGGGCGCTTGCGCTCACCAAGCAACTGGTGAACGCCTCGCTGGACGCGGACCGTTCCACCGCGTTCGCGGCGGAGGCGGCCGCGCAGGAGATCAATATGACGACGCGGGACGCGAACGAAGGCGTGGCGAGCTTCGTGGAGCGGCGCACGCCCCGGTACGAGGGGCGGTAGCCCTCTCGCCTGCTGGTATCTCTGTCGCCGCTGTCGTACCGGAGCCGTAGGGTGTGACGCGCATATGCCAGAGATACCGCTCCGGGGGGAACGGAATGCCCAACTTCGCGCGCACGCGTGAGAGATCCAGATCCACGGTGCCGCCGGCACCCGTCCTGCTCGTCCTCGCCCTGCTGACCGCCCTGCTCGTGCCGGTGCTGCCCACCGGGCTCGGCGATGTCGCGGTCGCGGGGGGGGGGGGGGGGGGGGGGCGCGGCCCGCCCCCCCCCCCGACCGCAGAGCCCACGCCCACCGCAGAGCCCACGCCGACGGCGGAGCCGACGCCGAACCCGGAGCCGACGGCGGAGCCCACGCCGGACCCCGAGCCGACGCCCACCGGCGACGTGTGTGCGCCGCTCACCCTCGCCCCGCTGGGCGGCGACCCGGGCGACGCCGTCGTCCGTGCCACGATCGCGGCCGACGCCTCCGCCTGCTTCACCTTCTCCGTCGAGAAGCCCGGGATGCACCGCGTGCTCCTGACCGGCCTCCAGGACTCGTACATCGACGTGTCGACCGGTGAGACCGAGGTGGACTGCTGGAGCCACTTCTACGGCGTCGACGGCTGGTGCGACCTCGCGGCCGGCACCCACACGCTGAAGATCGTCAACGCCGGCTGGGAGACCCGCGAGGCCCAGGCCGCCATCGTCCCCCTGGTACCGTCCGCGAACTGCCCCGACACGGGCGGCACCGGGTACGACACCGCACCGCTGACCGGCACCGCCGTCAGCCGGCTCGGGATCGTCTGCCGCAGCTTCGCCGCGAACGCCGGTGACCGGATCACCAGCGACTTCCGGCTCGAGAAGTACGGCCAGGCCGTCCACTGGATCACCGACGACAGCGGCCAGCGCATCTGCCCCCGCTGGAACGAGGACGACAGCGACGGCTGTGTCCTGCCCGCCGGGAACGGCGGCTACCGGATGCTGGCCGAGGTCCGGGACGTCGAGGACGGTTTCCCCGCCGCGTACAGCCTGAAGATCCGTCGCCTGTCCACTCCGGCGGGCTGCGCCTCCGTGCCCGTCAACGCCTACGGCTCCGCGCCCACCCAGGTCTCCCCGCAGACCGAGTGCAGGACGTTCACGCCGGCCACGACCGGCCGGTACGACGTCCACGGCGTCTCGGAGTCCGGCGAGCGCACCGCGCTGAAGGTGTACGCGGCCGACGGCACGACGGCCTGCGCGGCGGGATCGGCCTGCACACTGACCGAGGGCACCGCCTACACCCTGATCACGGCCGGCGCCGTGCTCGTCCTGGACCGGTCCTCGTCCGCCGGCTGCACGTCCGACGTCCCGCTCGCGCAGACCTTCACCGGCTCGTTCGGCGCTGCCGGTGAGGTCGACTGCCTGAACCTGCCGGTGCCGCAGGGCGCCCACGTGGCAGTCATGACCAGGTACAGGATCGGTTCGCCGGATCCGGCCGTCACGATCGTCGACGCCACGGGCACCGAGTTCTGCCACGAACAGCAGCTCATGGAAGGCACCTGCGCCCTGGGCGGCACCGCCCCCTACCGCGCGCTGGTCTCCAACGAGGAGACGGTCCCGGCTACCGGTGACTACCAGCTCGTCGTCCACCGCACGGACGTGGCGAGCAGCTGTCAGACCTTCCTGGCAGGCGACTTCACGGCCTCCCCCGCCCGGACGAGCCTGAAGACGGGCGACGGGGTCTTCGCGCACTGCCTCGCCATCCCGGCGGACTCCCACTCCACGCGCGAGATCCTCCAGATCCAGGGGCTGTCCCACACCTCCCGTGCCGAGGTCAGCGTCCTCGACGCGACCGGCAAGCAGATCTGCACCGTCCGGTCCTACTACGGCACCTGGAACACCTGCGAGCTCACCCCCGAGCTCGCACACACCGTCCTCTTCCGGGGCCGGGACGTGCCTGACGAGTTCGCCCTGATCCGACGCGACGTCACCGCCGCCGCGCGCGGCTGTGCGGCGACGCCGGCCACGCCGGTCGGCGGCCCGTCGACCGGGGGCACACCGCTCGCCCCAGGCACCTTCCTGTGCCACCAGGTGACCACGGGCGACGCCGAGGACACCCTGCACCTGAACGTCCGGGACGCGCTGGGCACGGCGCGAGCCGTCGTGTACGGCGCGGACGGCGAGGCCGTCTGCGACTTCTTCGCGTCCGGATGCGCCGCCACCGGCTCCACCCGGTACCAGACCCTCGTGATGGTCCCGGAGGGCAAGCCCGCCGCCGACTCGTACCGTCTGGACGCCCTGCGCATCGGCACGGCCGCGGGGCCCGCGCCCGAGTGCGTCAAGGTCGCGAACGTCAGCTACGGCTTCGGGCCGCTGACGGGCGCCCTGACCGAGCAGAAGACCGCGGTGTGCGCCGTCCTGCCGACCGCCTCCGGCGACCGGATCGACCTGAAGATCACGCCCACGACGACCTTCGAGCAGACGGTCACCCCCTGGCTGTACGACCACGCGAGCCGTAGGAACGGCTGCATGGGGTTCGCCTCCAGTGAGGGCCACCGCTACGAGTGCGCGGTCGCGTATGCCTACCCCCGTGTGTCCAGCCCCACCACGCTCGTCATCGGGCTGCCCGAGAAGGCGTCGCAGGCGGACTTCCGCGCGGACGGCGTCTGCCGGAGCCTCTGCGGCCTTGAGGAGCGGTCGATCGGGACCGTGACACCCGCGGCGGGTGTCTCCGGCACCAAGGTGACGGTCACGCTGACCGGGACCGCCCTGCACGAGAAGGACCAGATCGGGCTCTCCGGCAACGGCTTCTCCGTGCGGTCGACGACCGTGGCCGTGGCACCCGACCGCAAGAGCCTGACGGCGACCCTGGATCTGACGGGCGCGCCGGTCGGCTCGCTGTACATGAGCGTGTACGCGGTCAACGGCACGCAGTACTCCAAGGGTTCGTTCGACGTCCTCGCCCCCATCCGGTCCACCCTCGCACCGGCCCTCGCCGGCACGGTGGCGGTCGGCGCGGTGGTGACGGCCGGCAACGGCTCCTGGTCGGTGACACCGGACTCGTACGCGTACCAGTGGAAGGCGGACGGGGTCGCGATCGCGGGCGCCACGGCGTCCTCGTACACCCCGCCGGCCTCGCTGCTCGGCAAGAAGCTGTCGGTGGCGGTGACCGCCCACAAGGCCGGGCAGCCGGCCGTGACGGCTTCGAGCGCGGCCGTCGCCGTCGCCAAGGGTGTCGCGCCGAAGGCGGTGAAGGCACCGTCCCTGTCCGGCGGAACCCGCGTCGGGGTGAAGACCACGGCCGTGGTGGGCACCTGGTCTCCCGCGCCGACCTCGTTCACGTACCAGTGGCGGGCGAACGGCGTGGCCATCCCGGGGGCGACCGGGGCGAGTTACGTCTCCCCCGCGTCCGTCGTCGGGAAGAAGCTGTCGGTGACCGTGACGGCGCACCGCACCGGGCACCTGAGCGCGTCGGCCACGGCGGTGGCCTCCGCCGTGGCGAAGGGGTTCGCTCCCAGGGCGACGACGGCGCCGTACATCACGGGCACCGTGAAGGTCGGCCGCACCCTGACGCTGAACCGGGGTACGTGGACGCCGGCACCGACGTCGTACACGTATCAGTGGTACGCCAACGGGCGCCCGATCTCCGGCGCGACGCGGGCCACTCTGACGCTGACGAAGGCGCAGCGCGGGATGAAGATCGCCGTTCGGGTCGTCGCGTACCGGACCGGTCACGACTCGGGTGTCGTCTGGACCAGGTCGACGGCGGGTGTCGCGGCCTAGTCCGAATTCGCATCGGGGGACCCCGGGACAGGCCTGAGAAGGCCGGTCCCGGGGTCCTTGCGTGTGCGGGGTCTCGGGCAGGGTCTTGAGCGGGGACGAAGGGTTCCAATCTGACGGATCGTCAGCTTCAATGGACGGTGTGATGGGACACGCAGGGATGGCGGCCACCGCCGTCCGATACCTCAGGTCGGCCGGATCGCCCACGGCCGTCGAACCACTCCCCAGGCCACGGCTCCGGGCGGTACGAGAGGACGAGCGGCTGCCCGTCGACCCGGCCGAGTTCCGGCGCGTGCTCGGGCACTTCGCGAGCGGCGTCACCGTGGTGACCGCCCCCGGCCCCGACGGCCCGGCCGGCTTCGCCTGCCAGTCCTTCGCGTCGCTGTCCCTGGACCCGCCGCTGGTGGCCTTCATGGTCGCCCGTACGTCGACCACCTGGCCCCGCATCGCCCACGCCGGCGTCTTCTGCGTCAACATCCTGGGCGCGGACCAGGGGGAGTTGTGCCGGGGGTTCGCGAAGAGCGGGGCCGACAAGTTCGCGGGCGTGGGGTACGACTGCGCCCCGGTGACGGGCTCACCGCGCCTCACCGGCGCCCCGGCCTGGGTCGACTGCACGATCGCCACGGTCCACACGGGCGGCGACCATCTCATCGTGGTGGGGCGGGTCGAGGCCCTGGGCACCCGGGACGCGGACGGCGAGCCGTTGCTCTTCCACCGGGGACGGTTCGGCCGGTTCAGCGGCTAGGGTCTTTCGTTTGGATCAGGCCGGATCAGTGAGCGGGGTCTGGTGCCGTGGATCGCAAGGCGGAGGAGGGAGGCATGGCGGTGGGGGCACCTCCCGTGCCCGAAGGGCTACGGGGGACCATGCCGACCGACGACAACGCGGCGAGGTGCGGCACCAGGGCACGCGAGCCCGGCAAGATCCAAACGAGAGGCCCTAGGGCCGGAGCGGTAGCCGTCGAAGCAGCAGATGTACGGAGCCGTCGGCGTACGGGTCAGGCGGTCACCGCGTCCTTGCTGCCCGTGCCCTCCCGGCGGCGGATCACCAGGGCCATCAGGGCCGCCGCCGCGCACAGGGCGCCCGAGGCGTACCAGACCACGTCGTACGAGCCGAAGACGTCCCGCGCCACTCCGCCCGCGAAGGCGACCACCGCCGCGCCCACCTGGTGGGAGGCGAGGACCCAGCCGAAGACGATCGCGCTGTCCTCTCCGTAGTGCTCGCGGCACAGGGCGATCGTCGGCGGGACCGTGGCCACCCAGTCCAGACCGTAGAAGACGATGAAGAAGACCATCGGCGGGTGCACGGACGGCGCCAGGAGCATCGGCAGGAAGAGCAGCGAGATCCCGCGCAGCGCGTAGTACACGGCGAGCAGGCGCCGCGCCTCGAAGCGGTCGGTGAACCAGCCGGAGGCGATCGTGCCGACGACGTCGAAGACCCCGATGACGGCGAGCAGCGAGGCCGCCGCGGTGATCGGCATCCCGTGGTCGTGGGCGGCGGGCACGAAGTGGGTCCTGACCAGTCCGTTCGTCGAGGCGCCACAGATCGCGAAGGTGCCGGCCAGGAGCCAGAACGGGCCGGTCCGGGCCGCCTTGAGCAGGACGGTCACGGCCCGTCGGGCCGCACCCGTGACCGGGGCGGGCTTCGGCGCGAACGTGCCGCCGTACGGCGCGAGACCCACGTCCGCCGGGTGGTCGCGCAGCAGCAGCCAGACGAAGGGGACGATCACGAGGGCGGAGAGGGCGACGGTCACCGAGCCCGGGCGCCAGCCGTGGTTCTCGACCAGCCAGGACAGCAGCGGCAGGAAGACCAGCTGGCCCGAGGCGCCGGCCGCCGTGAGGATGCCGGTGACAAGACCGCGCCGGGCGACGAACCACCGGTTCGTGACCGTCGCCGCGAACGCCAGCGCCATCGTGCCGCTGCCGAGGCCGACGAGGATTCCCCAGTACAGGACGAGCTGCCAGGACGCCGTCATCCAGACGGTCAGCAGGGACCCGAGCGCGATCACGCTGAGCGCGACGGCGACGACCCGGCGGATGCCGAACCGGTCCATCAGGGCCGCGGCGAACGGCGCCGTGAGGCCGTACAGCGCGAGGTTCACCGACACCGCGAAGCCGATCGTGCCGCGCGACCAGTCGAACTCGCCGTGCAGCGGCTCGATCAGCAGGCCGGGCAGCGAGGCGAAGCCGGCGGCGCCGATGATCGTGACGAAGGTGACCGCCGCGACGAACCAGGCGCGGTGGACACGGGGGGTGCGAGAGGAGTGCCTGCCGACGGGTGCGGGGGTCTCGGTTGTCTGGGTCACGTCACACAGCATCGTGATCGGGGACCACGCCCACCACTGGCCCGGATGACAGCTTTCACAAGGATCGGGCCACGGTCGGCTCCGATCCCGGAGGGACCGGGCCATCGGGCCACGGTCCGCTCCGAGCCCGTCTCCGGGGCTACACCCGCGGCAGCGTCCTGATCGGCCGCACCACGAGCAGTGCCACCACCACCAGCACCGCGATCCCGGCCCCCGCCAGCAGGACCTCCTCCGTGCCGACGGCCTCCGCCACCGGGCCCGCCAGCGCCCGGCCCGCCGCCATCATCAGGAGCGAGCCGGCCACCTCGTACGCGTGCATCCGGTTCAGCGCGTCCTGCGGCACATGCGTCTGCACCGACGTCGACCACATCACCAGCCAGAACGCGAACGCCGCCCCGCCCAGGAACTGCCCCGCCCCGAGCAGCGCGACGGGCGCTCCCGAGCCGAGCAGGACGAGGTTCACCGGGAGGCCGAGCAGGGCGACCGCGCCGGCCGCGAGCGGGCGGCGGGGCCGCAGCCGCAGGGCGAGGAGCCCGCCGGCGGCGTTGCCCGCGCCGGCGACGGCCATCAGCACGCCGTACGTGGCCGAGCCGTGGTCCCCGGTCACCAGGGTCGCGGTCAGCGGCACCATCGGCCCCGCGACCGTGAACCCGTACACCGTCCAGATCGCGATCACGCCCCACAGCCAGGTCCTCGCCGTGAACTCCCGCCAGCCGACGACCATCTCGGCCCGCAGCGAGCCGCGTCGCACCGAGTCGAAGGGGGCTGCGGGGAGCCGCATCAGGGTGAGGCAGACCGCGCTGACGGCGAACGTCGCGCCGTTGAGGCCGAAGGCGGCGCCCGCGCCGCCGGTGAGCGCGACGAGGACTCCGGCGGCGGCCGGACCCGCCATCGTCATCAGCGACTCGACGACCCGCAGGACGGCGTTGGCGCGCTGCACGTCGGGGGCGATGCGCGGGATCGTGGAGGCGACGCCCGGCTGGAAGAGCGCGGCGCCGATGCCACTGACGGCACTGAGCGCGTACACCGCCCAGAGGGGCGGGCCGCCGACGCTGAAGGAGACGGCGAGGACGGCCGCGCCGGGCAGCCGCACCAGATCGGCGAGGATCATCATCCGGCGGGCGGTGAACCGGTCCGCGAGGACCCCGCCGACGACGACGAACAGGGCGAAGGGGCCGATCCAGGCACCCAGCGCGTAGCCGACGGAGGAGCCGGGGTGCCCGGCGCCGAGCAGACCGGCGGCGAGGGCGACGGGCACCATGCCCTCGCCGAAGACGGCGGCGGCCCGGGCCACGAAGAAGAGCCGGAAGTTACGGTTCCAGAGGGCCGGAGCCGCAGCGCCGACGGGTCCGGGAATGCGCTCCCGGCCCTCGGACTTGTACGAGTACTGCTCCGCTCGTCCGTCCACCGGTATGTCCGCTCGTCTGTCCGCCTGCTCGTCCGTCGTCACGGACCCGACTTCTAGCAGCAAGTGGTCTGGACCACAAAGGATTTTCTCGTGCCGCACCGCATCGCCGTCCTCGCCCTGCCCGGCCTCCTCCCCTTCGAACTGGGCATTCCCCACCGGATCTTCGGCCGCGCCAAGGACGCCGAGGGCCGGCCGCTGTACGAGATCGTGACCTGCGCCCCGGTCGCCGGTCCGGTCCAGACGGACGCGGACTTCGCCGTGCAGGTGGAGCACGGCCCGGAGGCGCTCGCGACGGCGGACACGGTCGTCGTCCCCGCCTCGTACGAACTCGGTCCCGTCTACGACGAGGGCAGGCTGACCGACGAGCTGGCGGCCGCCCTCGCGCACATCCGGCCCGGGACCCGGCTGGTGTCCATCTGCACCGGCGGGTACGTGCTCGCCGCCGCCGGCTACCTCGACGGGCGGCCGGCCACCACGCACTGGGCCTCGGCCGAGCACTTCCAGCGGCTGTTCCCGAACGTACGGGTCGACGCGGACGTGCTGTTCGTCGACGACGGGGACGTGCTGACCTCGGCGGGCGTGGCCGCCGGGCTCGACCTGTGCCTGCACATCGTGCGCCGCGACCACGGGAGCGCCGTCGCCAACGAGGTGGCCCGCAGGACCGTCGTGCCGCCGCACCGGGACGGCGGGCAGGCTCAGTACATCGCCCGCCCGCTCCCGGAGGCGGGGACGGCGACCACGACGTCGGCGCGCGCCTGGGCGCTGGCCCGTCTGCACGAGCCGATCCAGCTGCGGGACCTGGCGGTACGGGAGTCGATGAGCGTACGGACGTTCACGCGCCGCTTCCGTGAGGAGGTCGGCATCAGCCCCGGCCAGTGGCTGACCCAGCAGCGGGTGGAGCGTGCCCGCCACCTCCTGGAGTCCACGGACCTGCCGGTCGACCAGGTGGCGAGGGACGCCGGCTTCGGCACGCCCCAGTCGCTGCGGTCCCACCTCCAGGCGGCGATCGGCGTGACCCCGACGGCGTACCGGCGCACGTTCCGCGCGGGGGCGGTGGGCTGAGGGTTCGCGGGGTCCGGGTCAGAAGGTGAGCACCCCCCGCGCGACGCGCCCCTGTTCGGCGTCCTCGGCGGCCTTGGCGAAGTCCTCCACCGGATAGGTCTCGGTGACGAGTTCGTCGAGGAGGAGGCGGCCCTGCCGGTACAGCTCGGCGTAGAGCGCGATGTCCTTCTGCGGGCGGGAGGAGCCGTAGCGGCAGCCGAGGATCGACTTGTCCAGGAACATCGCGGCCGGCGGGAAGCTCGCCTCGGCGGTGGGCGCGGTCATGCCGAGGAGGATCGCCTGGCCGTGCCGGTCGAGGAGGTCGATCGCGGTGCGGACGAGGCCGGTGTGGCCGACGCATTCGAAGACGTGGTCGGCGCCGGTGGGAAGGATGTCCCGTGCGCCGTCGGTCGAGGTCAGGAAGTGGGTGGCGCCGAAGAGCAGGGCGGTCCGCTCCTTGGCCGGGTTGGTGTCGACGGCGACGATCGTCGTCGCGCCGGCGATCCGGGCGCCCTGGAGGACGTTGAGGCCGATGCCGCCGGTGCCGATGACGACGACGGTCTCGCCGCGGTCGACCTTGGCGCGGTTGAGCACGGCGCCGACGCCGGTGAGGACGCCGCAGCCCATGAGGGCGGCGGCGGTGAGCGGGATGTCCTCGGGGATCTTCACGGCCTGGACGGCCTTGACGACGGTCCGCTCGGCGAAGGAGGAGTTGGAGGCGAACTGGAAGAGGGGGGTGCCGCCGCGGGAGAAGGGCTGCTTGGGCATCCCGATGGCCTTGCGGCACATGGTGGGCCGACCACGGTCGCAGTCGGCGCAGGCGCCGCAGTTGGCGAGCGTGGACAGCGCGACGTGGTCGCCCTCGGCGACATGGGTGACGCCGGGGCCCACCGCCTCGACGACGCCGGCGCCTTCGTGGCCGAGGACGACGGGGGCGGGGAAGGGGATCGTGCCGTCGATGACGGACAGATCACTGTGACAGAGGCCGGCGGCGCGGACGCCGACGAGGACCTCACCGGGCCCGGGATCCCGAACCACCAGGTCGTCGACGACCTGGACGTGCTTGCCATCGAAAACGACACCGCGCATGTACGTACTCCTTCGTCGCTCGAGTTGTGGGCCTGAGTTCCACCGGGGCGGCGCCTACCCGTTCGGCCTCGCTCCCTCCGACGCCGCTCTCGCCATCTCCTCCAGCCGTTCCAGCAGCGGCATCGGGTCCACCCCCACCGTCCCCGGGAGGAAGTCCGCGATGCGTTCCGGTGTCCACGCGCCGCCCTCCGCGTACCCCGCCCGCAGCTCCCTCGGCTGCGCCCAGACCGCGATCTTGGGGCCCGCGATCGTGTACACCTGGCCCGTGATCTTCTCCGCCCGTGCCCGCTCCGACAGGAGGTAGACCACCAGCGCCGCCACGTCCTCCGGCTCGCCGATCTCCTTCAGCTCCATCGGGACGTTCGCCGACATCCGCGTCCGCGCCACCGGCGCCACCGCGTTCGCCGTCACCCCGTACTTGTGCAGGCCCAGCGCCGCCGACCGCACCAGCGAGATGATCCCGCCCTTCGCCGCCGAGTAGTTCGCCTGCGCCACGGACCCCTGGTGGTTGCCGCTCGTGAAGCCGATCAGCGTCCCGCCGCCCTGCTTCCGCATCACCGCCGACGCCGCCCGGAAGACCGTGAACGTCCCCTTCAGGTGCGTCGCGACGACCGGGTCCCACTCCTCCTCGGACATGTTGAAGAGCATCCGCTCCCGCAGGATCCCCGCCACGCACACGACCCCGTCGATCCGGCCGTACTCCGCCAGCGCCACGTCCACGATCCGCTGGCCGCCCGCCATCGTCGAGATGTCGTCGGCGACGGCGACGGCCGAACCCCCCGCCGCCTCGATCTCCTTCACCACCGACAGCGCGACCTCCGACGTCGGCTCGCCGCCCTCGATGGAGACGCCGTAGTCGTTGACGACGACCTTCGCCCCCTCCGCCGCGCACGCGAGGGCGACCGCGCGACCGATCCCCCGCCCCGCGCCCGTCACGGCGACGACCTTGCCTGCCAAGAAGTTCCCCACGCCCGGCCCCTTCCCGCATTTCCTGACGGTCCGTTAGATTCGTTCGTCGACAGGATTCTACGGTCCGTCAGATGCAGGAAAACAAGACCCTGGAGGCCCCGATGTCAGTTCCCTCGCAGCTCCCCGTCGAATTCCACGACATCGCCAAGCGCGTCAACAACTGGGGGCGTTGGGGCCGGGACGACGAGATCGGGACCCTCAACCTGATCACCGACGACGTCGTACGGGACGCCGTCGCGACCGTCCGCTCCGGTCATCGCGTCCCCCTCGCCCTCGACCTCCGGCAGGACGGCGTCCAGACCGGCATGATCCCGGGCCGGGTCAACCCCCTCCATGTCATGGTCCAGGTCAACCAGGAGCTCTTCGGCCCCGGAACGGTCGCCACCAGCGACGACGCCGTGACGCTCGGCCTCCAGGCCGCCACCCACTGGGACGCCCTCACCCACGTCTCGCACTCCGGCAAGATCTACAACGGCCGCCCCGCCGCCACGATCACCCCGCACGGCCGCTCCGAGTTCAGCGGCATCCACACCGCCCGCCACATCGTCAGTCGTGGCGTCCTGCTCGACGTGGCCGCCGCCAAGGGCCTGGACCGGCTGCCCGGCGACCACGCCGTCACCCCCGAAGACCTCGACGAGGCCGCGGAATTCGGCCGCGTCACCGTCCGGGCCGGCGACATCGTGCTCGTACGGACCGGGCAGATGCAGCAGTACCTGGCCGGGGACAAGCATGCCTACGCCTTCCCCTCCCCCGGCCTCTCCATCCGTACGCCCGAGTGGTTCCACGCCCGCGACGTCGCCGCCGTCGCCAACGACACGCTCACCTTCGAGATCTTCCCGCCCGAGATCGAGAACCTCTGGCTGCCCGTCCACGCCCTCGACCTCGTCGAGATGGGGATGCTCCAGGGGCAGAACTGGAATCTGGAAAGTCTGTCCACAGCCTGTGCACAGAGGGAGCAGTACGCGTTCCTGCTCTCCGCGATGCCCGAGCCCTTCGTGGGCGGTACGGGCACACCGGTGGCCCCGGTCGCGATTCTCTGAACCGAAGGGTCGAGGGGCTCGAAGGATCCAGGGATCACAGAAGGAGGAGTTGTACGCGGGTGGCGGCGCACTCGCGCGCGCCCCGAGCACGGCACGGCCGCCGCCACCCTGGACACGACCCGCACTCGTCGAGGGCACCTTGGCGCGCCCTCGTCGTCCCCTCACGTCGAATCGCTCACCCCAGAGTGAACAAAACGCCACGAACCGTCAACAGTGCACCGAGGCCGTAGGGGTGGTGACCGCCGACTCCGACGGCACCTTCGGCGCCCCACGGTCCACTTCGCACCAGATGCTCTTGCCGGCGCCCTCACGCTGCCAGCCCCATCGGTCGGCCAGGCCGTCCACCAGCTCCAGGCCGCGCCCGTTGGTGTCCTCGCCCTGCGCGTGGCGCGGCAGCGGCGGCCGGTCGCTCGTGTCGGCGACCTCCACCCGTACCGTCCCGGCCTCCGGACAGCCCGCGCCGAACAGCATCCTCAGCACGGCCGGACAGCCTGTGTGCACCACGGCGTTGGTCACGAGTTCGGAGATGAGCAGCACCAGCGTCTCGGCCAGCGGCTCGTCATCCCCTATGCCCGATCCGGCGAGCCTCGAGCGCGCCCATCGCCGGGCACGCCCCACCTCCGCCGGGTCCGGCCCGACCTCCAACTGAACCTGAAGCACCTGCACCGCTCACACCATCCGAACCGGCGGACACATCGCCTCGCGCCTCACAGCCATCGACGTCCTCACGGACCGTGATTCCCTTGTGAGACAGCATGGTTGACGTACAGTCACCGCAACAAGCGCTTCGGGCATATTCCAGCGCGAAGGAGTACGCATGGTCCATACTGTGCGACGCACGCTGCGGGGAGTCGAACAGGAGGGCGCCCAGCCCCTCCACGGGGTGCGAACGGCGGGCATCGCCCGATCCGGAGCCGCCGCATCGGCGACACCGGGACGATCCGGGCCCACAAGCACTCGCATCCCACGGAGCGTACCGGAGCGGGACCCCGACTCCGGGCCGTGACGGACCGGCCGAAGGACACAACCCGATATCGACGCTGCGTGAGCGTCCGCCTACAACGCAGCCGCCTCCGCCTCCTCCGCCTGCGCCTTCGAGGGACCGCGCCGCGACCTCACCCAGGCCCGCTTCAGATGCAGATGCACATCGGCCTCCCAGGTGAACCCCATTCCGCCGTGCACCTGAAGACAGTCCCGCGCGCAGTCGACCGCCGCCTCGTCGGCGAGCAACTTCGCCCCGGCGATCTCGACGGGGTCGCCGGTGACAGCGGCCGCGTAGACGGCGGCCCGGGCGACCTCGGTCCGCACGAGCATCTGCGCACAGAGATGCTTCACGGCCTGGAACGACCCGATCGCCTGCCCGAACTGCTCCCGGGTTCGGGCATACGAGACGGCCATCTCGGTGGTGCGGGCAGCACTCCCGAGCTGCTCGGCAGCGGTGAGCAACCCCGCCACCCCCGTTGTGGCCATACGTTCCGCTGGGGCGGAACCGCTGGGCACGACGGAACGGCGCCCTGGCGGGCGCGTTCCGCTCATGTCCCCCGCAACCACGGCGGCCGGCAACCGATGCAACGGCGTCAGCGGATCGACGGACCGCACGGGTACGGCTCCCCCAGCGTCGCCGAGAACCACGTCCGCCTCGTCCAGCCACTCGACCAGCCCGCCGTCGGCGGCAGCGACGACAACCTCCCCCTCCGCAGCCCCCTCGACCACCCCAGCCGCCACATGTGTCGCCACCAACGGCCCCGGCAACAACGCCCTCCCCGCCTCCTCGAAGACGAGCACCGCCTCCGGCAGCCCCAGCCCCACGCCCCCTTCCCCCTCCGGCACCCGCAGCGCGAAGAACCCGGCGGCCCCCAGCTCCCGCCACAGGCCACGGTCGAGCGTGCCGCGCTCGACGGAGGCCCTCAGCGCGTCCCGGTCGAAGCGCCCCGCGAGCAGCTCCCGTACCCCCGCCTTCAACGCCTTCTGGTCGTCCGTCAGCCGGAAGTCCACGACACCACCCCTCACCGCCCCTTCGGCAGGCCGAGTATCCGCTCGGCGACGATGTTCGCCTGGATCTGACTGGTCCCGGCGGCGATCGTGTACGAGAGCGAGGACAGCCGGTCCAGGTTCCACTCGCGCCCGAGGTCGAGCGCGTCCGGGCCGAGGACGGCGGCCGCCGTGTCGTACAGCTCCTGCCGCGCATGCGAGTAACGGAGCTTGAAGACCGAGCCGCCGATCCCCGGCACCCCGCCCGACGCCTCCGCCTCGCTGACGTTCCACTGGGTGAGCCGCCACAGCGCCCGGAACTCGGCGCTCAGCCGGCCGAGCCCGCGCCGGATCACCGGGTCGTCCCATGTGCCGTTCTCCCGCGCCGCCCGCGCGAGTTCGGCGAGCACACGCCGGCATGCGACGACCTCGCCGACGAAGGCCGTTCCGCGCTCGAAGGAGAGCGTCACCATCGTCACGCGCCAGCCGTCGTTCTCCTCGCCGACCCGGTTGGCGACGGGCACCCGGACCTCGTCGAGGAACATCTCGGCGAACTCCGTCGACCCGGCGAGGGTCCGCAGCGGCCGGACGGTGATCCCCGGCGCGTCCATGGGCATGGCGAGCCAGCTGATCCCCCGGTGCTTCGAGGCCGCCCCCGGGTCCGTCCGTACGAGCAGCTCGCACCAGTCGGCGACCTCGGCGTGCGAGGTCCAGATCTTGGAGCCGGTGACGACGTACGCGTCCCCGTCCCGGACCGCTCTCGTCCGCAGCGAGGCCAGGTCCGAGCCGGCGTCCGGCTCGCTGAAGCCCTGGCACCACACCTCGTCGCCGCGCAGCACCGGCGGCAGCCACCGCTCCCGCTGTTCGGGCGTGCCCTCGGCGGCGATCGTCGGCCCGGCGTGCAGCAGTCCGACGAAGTTGGCGCCGACGTAGGGCGCCCCGGCCCGCTCGGTCTCCTCCAGGAAGATGAGCCGCTGGGTCGGGGAGGCGTCCCAGTGGACGTCCGCGTATCCGGCGTCGTACAGCGCCCGCTGCCAGCCGCAGTCGTAGGCGCGCCGCCCCGGCCAGTCCAGCGGGTCGGGCTTCGGCGGCAGCGCGGGCAGCGCCGTGGCCAGCCACTCCCGCAGCCGGGCCCGGAACTCCTCCTCCTTCTCGTCGTACGCGAGGTCCATCAGACGATGCCCAGGTCCAGCATGCGGATGGCGTTGCCGCGCATGAGCTTGTAGATCGTCTCGTCGTCGAGTCCCTTGACGTGGTCGAGGGCGACTTCCTTGGTGTGCGGGAAGGTGGAGTCGACGTGCGGGTAGTCGGTCTCGAAGGTGGCGTTGTCCCGGCCGACGACGTCGAGCGAGGCGATGCCGTGCTTGTCGCGGAAGAAGCAGCAGAAGATCTGCCGGTAGTAGTACGTCGACGGGGGCTCGGGGATGAGGTCCCGCACCCCGCCCCAGGCGCGGTGCTCCTCCCACACGTCGTCCGCGCGTTCCAGGGCGTACGGGATCCAGCCCATCTGGCCCTCGCTGTACGCCAGCTTCAGCCTGGGGAACTTGACCAGGACGCCGCTGAAGAGGAAGTCCATCATCGAGGCCATCGCGTTGTTGAAGCTGAGCGAGGCCTGGACGGCGGGCGGGGCGTCGGGCGAGGCGGCGGGCATCTGGCTGCTGGAACCGATGTGCATGTTGACGACCGTGCCGGTCTCCTGGCAGACCGCGAAGAACGGGTCCCAGTAGCCGGAGTGGATCGACGGGAGCCCCAGATAGGTCGGGATCTCCGAGAAGGTCACGGCCTTGACGCCGCGGGCGGCGTTGCGGCGGATCTCGGCGACGGCGAGGTCGATGTCCCAGAGCGGGATGATGCAGAGCGGGATGAGCCGGCCGCCGCTGTCGCCGCACCACTCCTCGACCATCCAGTCGTTGTAGGCGCGGACGCAGGCGAGGGCGACCTCCTTGTCCTTGGCCTCGGCGAAGGTCTGGCCGCAGAACCGCGGGAAGGTGGGGAAGCAGAGGGACGCCTCGACGTGGTTGAGGTCCATGTCCTTGAGCCGCTCGACGGGGTCCCAGCAGCCGCGCCGCATCTCCTCGCGGGTGATGCCCTCCAGGGTCATCTCGTCGCGGTCGAAGCCGACGGCGGCGATGTTGCGCTTGTACGGGAACTTGAGGTCCTCGTAGATCCACCAGTCGGTCGGCGGCCCGTCCGGGTCCATCGTGATCTGGTACTTCCCGCCGACATAGGCGAGCTCCCCGATCCCGGCGGTCAACGGCTGGGGCCCACGGTCGCGGTACTTGGCCGGGAGCCAGGTCTCGAAGAGGTGGGCCGGCTCGATCACATGGTCGTCGACGCTGATGATCCGCGGAAGTTCCGTCATGAGACCCTCTCCCATTCCCGCATTTTTCTGATGACCCGTCAGATACTGATCGGTCTCAGGCTAGCCCCCGACCCCTGGACCGACAAGCAGCGGGCCTCTACGCTCTCCAGGCAATCTGACTGACCGTCAGTTGGGGGCGGAGAGGGGATCGTCGTGACCGACACCGCACACACCCTGGGCACCTCCCGCACCCTCTGGGAGCTCGTCGAGCGGCGGGCCGGCCTCACGCCCGGGCGGCCCGTCCTCCTCCAGGGGGACCGGAGCCTCACCTTCGGGGAGCTGTGCGAGCGCGCCGAGCGGTGCGCCGCGGGGCTGTACGGGATGGGGGTGCGGCCCGGGACGGTCGTGGCCTGGCAGCTGCCCACCCGGATCGAGACCGCCGTCCTCTCCTTCGCGCTGGCCCGCATCGGAGCCGTACAGTCCCCGGTCATCCCCTTCTACCGGGACCGCGAGGTCGGCTTCGCGCTGCGCGAGTCCAAGGCCGACTTCTTCGCCGTGCCCGGGGTGTGGCGCGGCTTCGACCACACGGAGATGGCGCGGCGGCTCGGGGCGCGCGGGATCTTCGAGGCGTACGACGACCTGCCGGACGGCGATCCGGCCGTCCTGCCGCCGCCCCCCGGGGCCGGCACCGACGTGCGGTGGATCTACTGGACCTCGGGGACGACCTCCGACCCCAAGGGCGTCCTGCACACCGACCGCTCACTCATCGCGGGCGGCTCCTGCCTCGCCCACGCGCTGCGTCTGAGCGAGGACGACATCGGCTCGATGGCCTTCCCGTACGCGCACATCGCCGGGCCCGACTACACGGTGATGCTGCTGCTCTACGGCTTCCCGGCGGTGATGTTCGAGCAGTTCGCGCTGCCCGAGGCGCTGGCGGAGTACCGCAGGCACGGTGTGACGGTGGCGGGCGGGTCGACCGCCTTCTACTCGATGTTCCTCGCCGAGCAGCGGAAACTGCCGCCCGGCGAGAAGCTGATCCCGAGCCTGCGGCTGCTCGCGGGCGGCGGGGCGCCCAAGCCGCCGGAGATCTATCACGCCGTCGTACGGGAGATGGGCTGCCAGCTCACGCACGGGTACGGGATGACCGAGGTCCCCATGATCACGATGGGTGCGCCGGACGACACGGCGGAGAACCTGGCGACGACGGAGGGCCGGCCGCCCGAGGGCATGGAGATACGGATATCCGAGGGCGGCGAGGTCCGGCTGCGCGGCGAGGCGGTCTGCCGGGGCTATCTGGACCCCGCGCAGTCGGCGGCCGCCTTCGACGAGGACGGCTTCCTGATCACGGGCGACGTGGGGCATGTGACCGCGAGCGGGCACCTCGTCCTCACGGGGCGGATCAAGGACATCATCATCCGCAAGGGCGAGAACATCTCGGCCAAGGAGATCGAGGACCTCCTGCACCGGCACCCGGCGGTCGGCGACGCGGCCGTCGTCGGCCTCCCCGATCCCGAGCGCGGCGAGCGGGTCTGCGCGGTGATCGAGCAGCCGCCGGGAGCCGAACCCCTGACCCTGGAGACGGTCACGGGCTTCCTGCGCGCGGAGGGCCTCTCCGTCCACAAGCTGCCGGAGCAGCTGGAGATCGTGGAGGCCCTGCCGCGCAACGAGACCCTGCGGAAGGTCCTCAAGTACAAGCTGCGCGAGCGCTACGCCGGGAGCCGGATCACTCCGTCATGAAGTAGTGGGCGAAGGCGGTCACCGCCGCCGCCTCGTCGACCTGGCCGGAGGCGAGGGTCGGCAGCGTCCGTACGCTCAGGGACGCCGGCGCCGCGTCGACACCGAGCGCCAGGAGGGCGCGCTCCACTTCGGCGGGGGTCGCGGCGATGGCGAGGACGGCGTGCAGGAAGGGCCGGGCGATCTCGGCGAAGCGCTCGGGGTGGTCGTGCAGCCGCTTCACCGCACCGCCGACGAACTCCTCGCGGCTGACCCGCTGGTCTCCGTCGACGTCGGCGATCCCGGCCATGCCCTGCCAGAAGGCCTCGGCGCCGTCGCACAGCGCCTGGCCCCGGTCGGAGCGGAACGACACCTCGAACTCGGTCAGGAGCCGTTTCGCCGCCGTGCTGAAGTCCTCGCGCGAGATCGTCCCGTCGCCGTCCTGGTCGAAGGCGGAGAAACGGCGGGCGATCCGGCGCTGGTAGAGCTGTCCGGGGTCCTGGTCCTGCGCGGGTTCCATGGGCTCCATGGGCGGAGCGTACGACGAAGGCGGCCCTCATGCCGAGAGGGACGGCCGTGTGGAACCGAGCCGCTACGCGGAGAGACGGCGCACGTCGTGGTTGGCGGGGCGGACCGTCTGGGCGGGCACGGCGGCGGTCTGTCCGACGAGGGAGTCCACGGGCAGGGGCCGGGCGCGCTCGTCGACCGCGTCGGTGGCGTCCGCGTACACCTCGAAGAGCCGGCGGACGCCGAGCGCGGCCAGGACGCGGTTGACGTGCGAGCCCTCCACCGCGCCGCGCGCGGGCAGCACGACCCGCAGCCGCCCGCCGCAGGAGCGCATCAGACGGCGCGCGGCGATCAGCACGCCCACGCCGCTGGAGTCGCAGAACAGCACCCCCGACAGATCGAGGACCACGTCGTGGCGGCCGCCCGCGACCGCGTCGTGGACGCGTCTGCGGACCAGCGGCGACGTCACCAGGTCCAGCTCGCCCTGGATGCGCAGCACGGTCCAGGGGTCCCGCTCGTCTTCCTCGACGTGAAGCGTCACGACTAGCGCCCTTCAAACGGAGGCAGTGCTTCCTGTCTCCTCCCGCTGCCCCGCCTCGGCGGAACGAAACACCCCGGATGAAAGGTGACGCTTTCTCTACCATCACCAGGCCCTGTGTGGGTGTACTTGCCACAAAGGCGGGTGCGCTGTCGGTCGGGCGCATTACTTTGGATGGTGAACTCGGGTCGGGAGGGCAGCCGAAGAGCTCCGGAGGGCTTCGTATGGCGAAGGACACACCACCGCGCTGGGACCGCAGGATGCAGCAGCGGCTGGCGCGCGGTGAGGCCGCCGCGCTCGGCGAGCTCTACGACCGTTTCGCCTCCCTCGTCCACAGCCTGGCCCACCGGGTGCTCGACGACGACAGCGCGGCCGACCAGGTCACCCGCGAGGTGTTCGGCTACATCTGGGAGAACCCCGACGCCTACGACCCCAAGCAGGGCAACATGCGCTCGTGGGTCGCCAAGCTGACCCAGCGGCAGGCGGTGCACCGGCTGCGGCAGACGGAGGCGACGGCGTACGCGGAGAGCGGCGAGGGCTCGGCGGAGGAGCTGGAGCAGAAGGTGCGCCAGGCCTCGGTCGCCGCCCGCGCGGACTACATCGTCACGTCGATGCCGGCGCCGCTGCGCGCGGCGCTGGAACTGGCGTACTTCCAGCGGCGGGACTACCGCCAGACCGCCGCCGACCTCGGTGTGACGGAGGATGAGGCGCGGCGCCGGCTGCGGCTCGGACTGCAGCTGCTGTCGACCGCGAACACCCGCCCGCTGGAGGGGACCTCACCGCCCGGCTACGGACGCTCGCTGTGAACGGGGCGAACGGCGACCCGGACGAGGTCGCGCGCGCTCCGTGGATACCGGGACCACGGCCGGCCGCGGACGACCACGCGGACCTGACGCGACGGCCTGAGGTGACAGCGCCCGAGCCGGCGGAGGAGCCCGCTCCCCCGCCGCCTCCTCCGCCTCCGCCGGACGTGCCGCCGCACAGTGTGCTCAAGTCCCTGCTCGGGGCGTGGGCACTGTCGGCGTGTTCGGCCGAGGAGACCCAGGCCGTCGAGGACCACCTCACCGTCTGCGCGCCGTGCGCGGACGAGGCGCTGCGGCTGCGGGACGCGGTCGGGCTGCTGCACTCCGAGCGGGACCTGGACCTCGATCCGCTGCTGCGCTCCCGGGTCCTGGAGAACTGTCTGGGCCGGCGCCCCGCCCGTATCCCGGTGCCCGCCTGGGCGACGTCGTACGACGCGGAGACCGCCCGGCTCGACGCGCTGCTGCGGGACATCGGCGAGTCGGAGTGGCATGCGCCGGTGCGGCTGAAGTGGTTCGAGGGCGAGCGTCCGGTGAGCCGCAAGACGACGGTGGCCGGGGTGATCGGGCATCTGCTGACGGTCGACGGCCTGGTGTCGACGGCGCTCGGTCTGGACGACCCGTTGGGGCCTTCGGCCACGGAGGTGTCTCCGACGGAGCGGACGGAGACGTACTGGCAGGGCTCGTACCATCCGCCGACGCGCGGGGTGCGCGAGCCGTGGCGGGAGCAGAGCCACACGCTGATCCGTACGGTGTCGTTCGCCGGGCGGGGTGTCGCGGATCTGACGGTGACGTACGGCGACTTCGCGCTGCCGATGCGGGACTCGCTCCTCGAGCGGGCCTTCGAGTGCTGGGTGCACGCGGACGACATCGCGAACGCGGTGGCGTATCCGTACGAGCCGCCGAGCGGGGCGCATCTGCACGGCATGATCGACCTGGCGGCGCGGCTGCTTCCGGCGGCGCTGGCCGACCGGCGCCGGGCGGGCCTGGCGTCCCCGCCGCGCCATCTGGTGACGGCGGGCGCGCCCGGCCGCTCGCTCCATCTGGAGGTCGAGGGCTCGGGCGGCGGCCACTGGTACATCGCTCTGGACTCCCCGGCGGCCCTCGGCTCCCCTGACCATGCGGTGGCGCAGGTGGCCATGGACGGCGTCGAGTTCTGCCAGCTGGTGGCGGGCCACGTCCCACCGGAGGAAGCGGCGGCGGGCCAGGACGGCGACCGCGAGGCGATCCGCGACGTCCTCTTCGCAGCGGCCTCCTTGAGCCGCCTGTAGCCGCGGCCGGCGGCAGGTGCCCCTCGTCCGCGGCCCGGGGCGAGCGGGCGCCGGCCCACGAGACGGTTACGTGAAGACCACCGTGCGGCGGCCGTTCAGGAGGATTCGGCGTTCCGCGTGCCACTTCACCGCTCGCGCCAGCGCCTGGCATTCGACGTCTCGGCCGATCGCCACCAGCTGGTCCGGGGTGACCTCATGGCCGACCCGTTCGACCTCCTGCTCGATGATCGGGCCCTCGTCGAGGTCCGCCGTCACGTAGTGGGCCGTCGCGCCGATCAGCTTCACGCCGCGTGCGTGCGCCTGGTGGTAGGGCTTGGCGCCCTTGAAGCTCGGCAGGAAGGAGTGGTGGATGTTGATGATCCGGCCCGACAGCTGCTTGCACAGGTCGTCCGAGAGCACCTGCATGTAGCGGGCGAGGACGACGAGCTCGACGTTCTCCTCGCGGACGAGCTCCAGGAGCTCCGCCTCCGCCTCCGGCTTGTTGTCCTTCGTGACCGGAATGTGCCGGAAGGGAAGGCCGTACGAGCCCACCAGCTCCGCGAAGTCCGTGTGGTTGGAGACGACCGCGACGATCTCGACCGGCAGCGCCCCGATCCGAGAGCGGAAGAGCAGATCGTTCAGGCAGTGGCCGAACTTCGACACCATCAGCACGACCCGCATGCGTTCGTCGGCCCGGTCGATGTGCCAGTCCATCGCGAACGAGTCGCCCACCGCCGCGAAGCTCGCGCGGAGCTTCTCCACGGTCACCGGCGTCTCCGCCGAGAAGTGGACCCGCATGAAGAAGAGACCCGTGTCCCGGTCCTTGAACTGCTGGCTGTCCTCGATGTTGCATCCCGTGATGAAGAGATAGCTCGACACGGCGTGCACGATGCCCTGTTTGTCCGGGCAGGAAAGCGTGAGGACGTACTGGTCGGTCATCCCCGTAGGGTGCCACACCCCGCCCCGGCGGCAGGGTCGCCGTCCGTCAGGCGGACCGCGTCATGATACGGAGCACGTCCAGGGAGCGCGGGGGCGTGTCGGGGTCCTCGCCGTCGGCCGACGCCATGCGTACGTGTGCCTCGCGGGCCGCACGCACGGCCTCCGGCCACCCGTGGTGCTCCATGTACGCGGAGAACGGCGCGTCGGGGCCCACCTGGTGCATGATCCGCAGCACCCGCAGCACGGCCACGTCGACCAGCGCGGCCTCGCCGGAGTCGCGGAAGATCGTTCCGACGTACTTCTCGGCGGACCAGTTGTCGAGCCACGTGTCCTCGACCAGGCGGTAGACGGCGTCGGTGACGTCGCCGTACCCCTCGTGGCCGGCAAGCCAGATCGTTTCGTGGAACTCGGGATCGGAAAGCATGTGCAGCGCCGAGCGCGCGTTGCTGCGCCAGCGCCACCACGGCATGTCGTTGAGCGGCATGCCGCCCATGGTGGAGGAGCGACGGCCGCGACGGGAAGAGTTCACCGAACCTGAGACTGGACTGGACACCGTTCGATCGTACGTTCCCTTCCAAGATCGGCCGACCGGCCCCCTCCCCCACCGCGGCCGACCCCTGCAATTCACCTTTGCGTCACCCCGCGTTGAACCCCGCACACTTCTGCGTTACCCATGAGGCGGAATTGTGCATGGTCATGACCGGTAGGCGACTGACCTCACTCCTCGCACATGTCACGGCGGCGGCGGCCGGGGCGTCGCTGCTCACCGGCTGTGGCGTGCTCCCTGGGACCACGGGGGGATCCAGGGAGCCCGTCACAGTGATGACCTGGGCCCCGGACGGCACCCGCGCCACCAACCAGCCCGGCATGCCCGCCATGGCCCAGGCGTACGCCCGCTGGGTCAACGCCAACGGCGGCATCGACGGCCACGAGCTGCGCATCCTCACCTGCAACGAGCAGAACACCTCCGCCGGAGCCGCGGCCTGCGCACGCCGGGCCGTCCGCGAGGACGTCGTCGCCGTCGTCGGCTCCTACAGCCAGAACGGCCGGGCCTTCATGGCCCCGCTGGAGGCCGCGAGCATTCCGTACATCGGCGGCTACGGAATCTCCGAGGACGAGTTCACCAGCCCGCTCTCCTACCCGGTGAACGGCGGCCAGGCCTCCCTCATGGCCGGCCACGGGATCCAGCTCGCCGAGTCCTGCCGCAAGGTCTCCCTCGTACGTCCCGACACCCTCGCCGGCGACAAGCTGCCCGACCTCCTCAACTCCGGTCTCAGCAAGGGCAGCCACAAGAGCGCCACCGACATCCCGGCGCTCGAGGACGCGGCCGAGTACACCGAGCAGGCCGGCCGGGCCCGCGCCAGGGCCGGCGGCGAGGAAGGCTGCGTCGCCGCCGTCCTCGGCGAGCGGACCCAGACGTTCTTCGACTCCTTCCGGCGCCTGCCCGAGGACGAGGACTCCGGCGGCGACGGGGGCGGGGACGCGGACGGCAAGAACGGCAACGAGGGCGTGCGGATCTCCTCGGTCCTCGGCAGCGTCAGCCAGCCCGTCATCGACCGCACCGGCGGCGCGCACAGCCCCTTCGAGGGCGCGTACGTCACCGGCTGGTACCCGGAGGCCAACGACGCGCGCTGGACGCCGATGCGCAAGGTGATCAAGGAGCATGCGTTCGCCGACAACCGTGTCGACCCGGCCGACGCGGGCGTGCAGACGACCTGGATCGCGTACACCGTCCTGAAGAAGGTGATCGAGTCGCTCGACAAGGACACGATCACGGCGGGGGCCGTCTCGCACGCCCTCGACCGCGGTGTGCAGATCGACACCGGCGGCCTCACCCCCGAACTGCGCTGGCGTTACGAGGACATGCTCGGCGCCCCCCGCTTCCCCCGGATCGTCAACCATGAGGTGACCTTCCAGGTGGTCCGCAAGGGGCAACTCGTGGCGCAGAAGCCCGGGTTCGTCGACGTCGGCGCCACTGTGCTCAGCGCCCCCTGACACTCCTCGCGCGGCGGACTTCGTCGAACAGCCTCCGCGCGGCCACCGTCGCCCCGTCGGAACGGACCTGGCCGGCCACGGCCTTCGCCCGCGCGCCGGTCTCGGGGGTCAGGGCCGTCGCGAGCGCGGCCGACAGGGACTCGACGGTCGGAGTAGGCCCGTCGTGCGCCACGCCGATGCCCGACTCGGCCACCCGGCCGGCCCAGTACGGGTGGTCAGCCCCCTGGGGTACCACCACCTGTGGCACGCCGGCCCGGGCGGCGGTCGTCGTGGTGCCCGAGCTGCCGTGGTGCACGACCGCGGCCACCCGGGCGAACAGCGCCTGGTGGTTGGCCTCACCGACGGCGAAGCAGTCGTCCTGGTCGTCGATCACGTCCAGGCCGGCATAGCCGTGGGAGACGATCGCGCGGCGGCCCTGTGCCCGGATCGCCTCGACGGCGACCCGGGCGACGTCCTTCGAGGCGCTGATGGGCGTGCTGCCGAAGCCCACGTACACGGGCGGTGCGCCGGCGTCCAGGAACGACGACAGCGCCGCCGGGAGCGGGCGTTCGTCCGGGCGGAACCACGCTCCGGTCTGGACGACGTCGAGGTCCGTCGGCGGCCACGGGCTCAGGGTCGGGTCAGTCGCCAGCCACGGCTGTTCGGAGAAGGCGTAGTCGCGGACGTTGTCCACCGGCGGCAGGCCGATCGACGCCCGGTGGGAGTTGAGCACCGCGCCGAACATCTCGTTCGCGTTCCGGGCGTCCACCTCCCACAGCTCCAGGTTGTCGCTCACCCCCGGCGGCAGCGGCCGGCCACGCCGCGCGGGCGGCGGCTGGTGCGGCGACGGCAGGATGATCGGCTGGTGGCTCGCATGCACGTAGCGGATGCCCAGCTTCTCGGCCACCGACCGCGCGCCTGCCGTGACCGGCAACGGGCCGCACGCCACCAGCGCGTCACACCCCTCGGCCGCCGCGGCGACCGGACCGAACTGCGCGGCCATCAACTCGGCGGCCCGCTGCGCCAGGCCCACCGCCGACCCCGGCACCACCGTGGTCACCATCGCGCGCACCGGCCGGCCGACCGGCACCAGCGGGATCCCGACACCGGCGAGCAGTTCGGCGAACTCCTCGTCCGGCGGGGCGCACACCCGCACCTCCGCGCCGAGCTCCCGCAGCCGCACCGCGAGCCCCACCATCGGTTCGACGCTGCCGCGCGCCCCGTACGTCGACACCAACACCCGCATGCGCCACTCCCCGTTCCGGCGTTCCTCTGTCCAGCCCGGAGATTGTGCGCCACGGGCGGGGCCCTGCCGCAAGGCCCCCCGCGCGTTATATGTTGATCATGGAAAGGGCGGCAACTCCCCTTTCCCTACAGCTGGGTGGGAGTCCGCTCCGGCAGCCCGTACTTCGTGGCGGTCGGGTTCCACAGCGAGGCCGCCTGGCGCTTGGAGGTCGTCGCCTCCCCGCTCTTCTTCGTCGCCGCCACCGTCTGGCTGGTGCTGCGGGCCTTGCCGCCCTTGCATGCCTTCTTGGGCTTCATCTGGTCCGCCCACGCGGCGTAGTGGTCGTCGGCGGCGGCCGATGCCTGCCACGCCTTGGTGAGGGCGGAGGTCAGGGCGGCGTTGTTCGGCAGCTGGTCGACCGACAGCGCCTGCAGCCGGGTCACCAGATCCCGGCGCTGCTGGGCGGCGCCGCGCAGGTCGGTGGCGGCCTGGTCGAGGTTCTTGCACTGCTTGATGGCCTCGACGGAACGGATCACCGCGTCACGGCTGTTGTTGCTGTCCGCGAGCAGCTTGTCGAGCGCCTTCGCCTGCGGCTCCGCGGGGTCGGCGGCCTTCTCCGTCGTGCCCGTGGACGGTGCTCCGGAGGAGGCGGCCACGTTCTGGCCGGGGTCCTTCTCCTTCTTGTCGTCGTCGCCGCCGCTGAGCAGCGCGCCGGCGCCGAGGCCGACGATCGCGCAGCCGACGACGACGGCGGCGATGAGGGCGAGGGGCGACTTACGGCGCGGCTCGGGCTCGTCGTCGTACGCGTCCTGGTACGCGTCCTGCTGGTAGGCGCCCTGGAAAGGGGACGGCTGGGCAGGCTGGTGGAACTGCTGCTGCGGGGGCTGCTGGGGGCTGTACTGCTGCTGCGCCCGCGGCGGCTGGGTGTGCTGCGGCGGCTGCGGGAGGTGCTGCGTCGCGTCGCTGCGGAAGAGGTTGTCGAACTCGGCGGGCGGCTGCCGCTCGCCGGGCATCTGCGACGGCACGGGAGCGATGTACTGGGTCGCGTCGGAGGCGCCGGCCGGCTGGGCGGGAACGCCCGGCTGCTGGTGCAGCGGCCCGGTGCCGAGGAACTGCGTGTCCGGCCCGCCCTGCGCCGCGGCGACCGGCGGGATGTGCTGGGTCGCCTGCATGTCCGCGGCGCCCTGCGCGGGGCCGCCCTGCGCGGGCGCGGCCGGAGGGTATCCGTAGCCGCCCTGTGCGGCTGCCGCGGGAGGGTATCCGTAGCCACTCTGGGGGGAGACCGGCGGCGGGAAGCCGTAGCCGCCCTCCGGCGGGCGGTGGGACGGGAGCGGGTGCGCGCCCGGTATGCCCCCGTTCGCCCCGGGCATGGCGCCCGGCATGGGCCCGGGCATCGGCCCAGGTCCGGCGGACGGCGGCGCGCCCTGCGGCGGGACCGGCGCGATGTACTGCGTCGCCTGCATGTCCGCGGCACCGCCCGGCACGGCCTCCGGCGGCAGCGGCTGGGCCGGCGGCAGGGGCTGCCCCTGCGGCGCCCCACCGGGACCCCAGGCGCCGCCCCACGGCTGACCGCCGGCCGGGCCTGCGGCCGGGCCGGTCTCCACGCCACCCTCGGCGGGCAGCACGACACCTTCGTGCGTGGGCCGTACCGCCGGATACTGCGGCTCCGGACCCTGTCCGCTTTGCGTCACCGGGACTCCTACTGATGGACCTACGGAATCGTCGGCTCACGCTACCGGGTGCGTCCAGGGCAGCGCACACACGTGTGAGTCCGGTAACAGACCCACAACAACCCCACACACAACTGCCGCACCACCGCGGCCGGTCCGCCCCGCGGAGCGACCGGGGCGGTGACCGCGGTCACACGACGTCAGGCCGCGAACAGCTCGAGCCGCGCCCCGAACTCCCGCACCGCCGGCTCCCCCGCGTACGGCTCCAGTCGCTCCTTGAGATCGTCCAGATACTCCGCCCCGCGCGAGGACCGCAGCGTGGCCAGGAGCTCCAGCGCCTGCGTCCCCGTGTGGCAGGCCTGCTCCACCTCGCGCCGCTGCACCTGCGCGGAGGCGAGCAGCACCAGACCGATCGCGCGGCGCCTGGCCCGCGTCTGCGGATGGCCGCTCAGCGACTCCTCCGCCGCCCGCGCCGCCGCCTCGGAACGGCCCAGGTCCCGGTGGCAGTGGGCCAGTTCGTCGGCGAGGTACGCGTGGTCGAAGTGCGCGATCCAGTCCGGGTCGTCCCCCGACTCCGGATCGGCCTGTTCCAGCGCCCGTACGGCCCGTCCCGCGACCGCCTCGAAGGAGTGGGCGTCCCCGAGCAGCGCGTGCCCCCGGGCCTCCGCCGCGTAGAACATCGCCTCCGCCCTCGGCGTCACCCGCCCCCGTGCGCCCTCCTGCGCCGCCCGCGCCAGCTGGGCGATCTCCCGCGGGTTCCCGAGCTGCGCGGCCAGATGACTCATCGAGGCCGCCAGCACGTACCCGCCGTAGCCCCGGTCGCCCGCCGCCTGCGCGAGCCGCAGCGCCTGGATGTAGTACCGCTGGGCGAGCCCCGGCTGCCCGGTGTCCACCGCCATGTACCCGGCCAGCTCCGTGAGCCGGGCGACCGCCGCGAACAGCTCCCTGCCCACCGCCTCCCGGTACGAGCCCGACAGCATCCCCGCCACCACACTGTTCAGGTAGTGCACCACCACCGGCCTGACGTGCCCGCTGCCGAACCGCCGGTCCAGGTCGACCAGCGCACTCGTCATCGCCCGGACCGCCTCCACGTCCGAGAACCCCACCCGCGACCCGGCCGACCGGGCCACCTGCGCGTCCGCGCCCGTGATCAGCCAGTCCCGGCTGGGCTCCACCAGCGCGGAGGCCGCCACGGTCGAACCGGACAGGAAGTCCCGGCGCCCCACGTCACTGCGCCACAGCTCGCAGACCTGCTCGATCGCGCCGAGCACGGTCGGCGCGAACTGCAGCCCGACACCGGAGGCCAGGTTCTTGCCGTTCGCCATGCCGATCTCGTCGATGGTGACCGTGCGGCCCAGCTTGCGGCCCAGCGCCTCCGCGATGATCCCCGGCGCCCGGCCGCGCGGCTGCTGCCCGCGCAGCCAGCGCGCCACCGACGTCTTGTCGTAGCGCAGATCGAGACCGCGCTCGGCCCCGACCATGTTCACCCTGCGGGCGAGGCCGGCGTTGGAACACGCGGCCTCCTGAATCAGCGCCTGCAGCCGTTCGTTCGGCTGACGGGCAACGAGTGGCCTGGCTGCCATGAGTACCCCCTGAGGCCGGAGAGCGATCCGAGAACTGATCACTGCCCGGCGGATATCCGGTCAATGCCGATGTGAACACGCGAAACCGGACGCATCACCCAGTCGTACAGAACCCAGGGCGACACCCCCGATGGGGGCTACCCACCCACCGCTTCCCGGGCCCACGCGCGCCCCCACCCGTGCACCCATGCGCCCCGTATGCAGGATCGATGCTCCACACCGCTCTTCACCGCGCCCGTAACCCCAGGTGACGGCGGGAGTTGTGCTCACCGTGGAAGAGACCATCGGAGTCACGGAAGCCGCACACATCCCCAAGCAGCGAGGCGAGCTGCTGCTGGACTGCGCCGTGCGGTACGCGGAAGAGCGGCACTGGGACGTGTTCCCCGGGACCTGGCTGGAAGCCGTGGAGGGCAGGGAGCGCTGCTCCTGCGGCGTCGAGAGCTGCGCCACCCCCGGCGCCCACCCGGCCAGGCCCGACTGGTCGACGCAGGCGACCGGCAGCGCCGTCGGGGCGCGGCGCATGTGGTCGAAGCAGCCCAAGGCGTCGATCCTGCTGCCGACCGGCCGTACCTTCGACGCGATCGACGTGCCCGAGTCGGCCGGCTTCCTGGCGCTGGCCCGGATGGAGCGCATGGAGCTCACGCTCGGCCCGGCGACCTGCACCCCCGACCGCCGGATGCTCTTCTTCGTCCTGCCCGGCGCCGCCACCAAGGTCCCGGACCTGGTCCGCAAGCTGGGCTGGGCCCCGGCCTCCATCGACCTGGTCACGCGGGGCGAGGGCCACTACGTCGCGGCGCCGCCCACCCGGGTCGGCGGGTCCGGGGCGGTGCAGTGGGCGCGGCGGCCCACCGCGGCGAACCGCTGGCTCCCGGACGCCGAGGAGTTGATCAGTCCCCTCGCGTACGCATGCGGCCGGGAAGCGGCGGCTGCCAGGGCACGTCGGCCGTAGCAGGCCCCCCTTAGGGTGTGCTCGTACGTACGGGGACAACCGAGGGGTTGACGGAACATGCCTGACCAGGCATTTGACGGAGTGTTCGAACAGGCGGGCAGCGCACCGGGATCGGGTGCGGTGCCCGCCGTTCGTGTCGAGGGGCTGTGGAAGCGCTTCGGGCAGCAGATCGCGGTGAACGGCATCGACCTCGTGCTGCCCGCGGGCAAGTTCATCGGTCTCGTCGGGCCCAACGGCGCCGGCAAGACCACCACCCTCTCCATGATCACCGGTCTGCTGCGGCCCGACGCCGGGCGCATCCTGGTCGCCGGTCACGACGTGTGGCGCGACCCCGAGTCGGTGGCCGAGGTGAAGGCCCGGATCGGCATCCTGCCGGAGGGGCTGCGCCTCTTCGAGCGGCTGTCGGGCCGCGAACTCCTCGCGTACAGCGGACGGCTGCGGGGGCTGCCCGGCGCCGAGGTCGACAAGCGGGCCGCCCAGCTGCTCGACGTCCTGGACCTCGCCGGGGCGCAGAACAAGCTGGTCGTGGACTACTCGACCGGTATGCGCAAGAAGATCGGGCTCGCCGCGGCGCTGCTGCACAACCCCGAGGTGCTCTTCCTGGACGAGCCGTTCGAGGGCGTCGACCCGGTGTCCGCGCAGACCATCCGGGGCGTTCTGGAGCGATACACCGGCTCGGGCGCGACCGTCGTCTTCTCCAGCCACGTCATGGAGCTGGTGGAGTCGCTGTGCGACTGGGTCGCGGTCATGGCCGCGGGGCAGATCCGGGCCCAGGGTCCGCTGGCGCAGGTGCGGGGCGAAGCACCCTCGCTGCAGGCCGCGTTCCTGGAACTGGTGGGCGCGAACGGGCGCGAGGCCGCCGGCGACTCCCTGGACTGGCTGGGCGGCGGTACCGCCCGATGACCGCGGTCGCGCCGGCCCCCGCCTCCCTGACCTCGGTCTTCGTACGGCTCAAGCTGTCGCTGCTGCGCAACGGGCTGCGGCAGTCGGCGGGCCGTACCGCCGCGTACATCACCTCGATCGTGATCACGGCCGTCTTCGCGGCGGCGATGCTGCTCTCGTTCGTGCTGATGCGGGGCAACGCGGACACCGACTCGATCGTGGTGCTGCTGACCGCGGTGCTCGCGCTGTCGTGGACCGTGATGCCGCTGTTCGTCCCCGGCGGGGACGAGACGCTCGACCCGTCCCGGCTCGTGATGCTTCCGCTGCGGCCCCGGCCGCTGGTGCGCGCGCTGCTCGTGGCCTCGCTGGTGGGTGTCGGGCCGCTGTTCACGCTCTGCATAGCGCTGGGCGCCTGTCTGGCTCTGGCACACGGCGCGGCGGGCGTGGCGGCCGCGGTGCTCGCGGTGCCGCTGGTGGTCGTGGTGTGCGTGGCGCTGTCGCGGGCGGTCGCCGCGGCCAACGTACGGCTGCTGACCTCGCGCAAGGGCCGTGACCTGGCGATCCTGAGCGGCCTGATGATCGCGGTCGGCATTCAGGTGGTGAACTTCGGCGCCCAGCGGCTGAGTCGGGCCGGGGGCCTGTCCTCGCTCGAACCGGCGGCCGCGGTCGTGAGCTGGCTGCCGCCCTCGTCGGCGATCGCCGCGGTGGACTCGGCGAGCAAGGGTGACCACGCGGTGGCCGCGGCCCGACTGCTGCTGACCGTGGTGGTGCTGGGGGCGCTGCTGTACTGGTGGCAGCGGAGCCTGGTGCAGCTGATGACGACCCCGGACGGCTCGACGATCGGCGCGGCGTCCGAGCCGGGCCGGGACCGTGCCGGCACGGGGCTGCTGGGGCGGCTGCTGCCGGGCGGGCGTACGGGCACGGTCATGGAGCGCAGCCTGCGCTACATGTGGCGCGACCCGAAGACGAAGGGGTCGTGGGTCTCCTCGCTCGCGATCGGGGCGATCGTGCCGCTGTTCAACGCCCTCCAGGGCACGGGCTCGATCTACTTCGCATGCTTCGCCTCGGGAATGCTCGGCATCCAGATGTACAACCAGTTCGGGCAGGACACCTCGGCGTTCTGGATGGTCGCGCAGACGATCTCGACGACGGAGGACGCGTACGCCGAGCTGCGGGCGCGGGCCCTGGCCCTGCTGCTGATCACGCTGCCGTTCACGGTCCTGGTGACGGCGGCGACCGCGGCGGCCCTCGGCGACTGGTCCTCTCTCCCGGACGCACTGGGGGTGGCCCTCGCCCTGCTCGGCGCGATGCTGGCGACGGGCGCGGTGACCTCGGCGCTCTTCCCGTACTCGATCCCCCAGGACAGCGCGTACAAGAACGTCGCTCCGGGGCAGGGCGGGCTGGCCTGGATGTCGATCTTCGGTGGAATGATCGCGGGCGCGCTGCTGTGCGGCCCGGTGATCGGGGCGACGATCTACCTCCACGTGGCGGACCAGGAGCCCCTGCTCTGGCTGCTGCTCCCGGGCGGCGCGCTGTACGGGGCCCTGATCGCCTGGGCCGGCCTGAAGATCGCGGCGCCCAGGACGGCACGGCGCCTGCCGGAGATCCTCGCGGCGGTGAGCAAGTGACGACGTCCCCCTGGTCCTAGGACGAGGAGGAGTACGTCCGGATCCTGGCGAGCGAGCGCCGCGGCTTCGCCTGGGTGCTGCACCGGTACGGGGGCCTGACGAAGGCGCAGGCCGGGGCGGAGGCCGTGGAGTTCTACGCGTACGAGCCCGCGGACAAGCCGCACCGGGGCCTCGTCTTCCACGACGACGCGTGGCACTGGGCGATGGGCCGGGTCTTCGGCGACTCCTACCACCGGGATCACCCCGAACTCGCCGAGCCGCCGGAGGAGTACGAGAGGTACACCGCGCTCTGAGAGCGCGGGCGAGCGGACGCGGGGGGGGGGGGGGGGGGGGTGGGTGTGGGGTGCAGGTCGGGGGGGCCGGGGTGCTTGTGTAATTTATAAAAATGTATGTGTATGCGGTGAGAGTTGTGGTGTTGTGGGTG
>NZ_JBHWBS010000021.1:84956-92594 GCF_042735655.1 Streptomyces sp. NPDC059567
GGGTCTTCCTGCCCCGCTCCCGCCCCCCCCGGCCGGCGCGCGCGCGGCCGCCCCGGGTCTCCTCCTCGCGGGTCTTCCCCCCCCCCCCCCCGGGCACCCTTCGCTTTTGCTCCAATGAAGAACCAATTTCGGATCCTCGCAGGTCAATGGGTTGTTCGCGCTTGTACCACCGAGAGGAAGAGCCGCTCGCGACGGCTCGCGGCGGCTCGCCGCACCCCTTCCCAGCTGCCTGAACGACCGGTCGGTCGGGTGCCGGGACGGGGGTACGGCCGGAAACCGGCGGGGGATTGGCGATCACCCTCCGCATCGGCAAGACTCCGGCGCGCAATCAGGTAGCACCCGCCTCGAAGGGACACCCCCGTGCGTTACGTCCTCCGCAACACCGCTCTCACCACCGCTCTCGCCACCGGCCTCGCCCTCATCGGCGTCGCGGCGACGCCTGCTCAGGCCGAACCCGCACCCTCGACCGCCGCGCCGACCGGCCTCTACCCGCCGTCGGCGCTCGTGCTCGCGATCGGCCGGGGCGAGGACGCGGCGACGGCGACGGTCGCCAGGGCGGTCACCCTCAACTGCGCCCCCACGCCCAGCGGCACCCACCCGGCGCCCGAACTGGCCTGCGCCGACCTGACGTCGGTCGACGGAGACCTCGCCGAACTGACCGTGGCCTGGAGCAACAGCCCCTGTACGAAGATCTGGGACCCGGTCACGCTCACCGGCGACGGCGTATGGGAAGGCAAGCGGATCAGCTGGACGGCGACGTACGGCAACGCGTGCGAGATGAACGTCGGCATGGCCAGGAGCTCGGTCTTCACGTTCTGACGCCCCGGCCCGCCCGCCGCCGACGTCAGGAGCCCGCCCAGCCCGGGGTCCAGGCGTCGGCCGTTGGCGTCGGGCGGCACCTGCTGTCGCGCTCAGGCAGGAGACGGGGTGCCGGCCGCGGGCAGGCGGCGGGTGAGCACGTGGGTCGTACTGCCGTCGTCCTCGGTGATGTCCCGGACGTGCTCGAAGCCGATCCTGTCCAGCAGGGCCAGTGAGGCCGTGTTCGACGCGGCCACGGTGGCGTGGACCTCGGTCAGGCCGAGGGTGCCGAAGCCGTGGGCGACGATCCCCTCGGCCAGTTCGCGGCCCAGGCCGGCTCCCCACGCCTCAGGGGCGAGGGCGTAGACGATCTCGAAGCCGTCGACCGCATCGGTCCGCTTGATCTCGGCGTGTCCCACGAGCCGCCCGTCCCGGCGGACGGCCCAGACGTCGAACAGCTCCTTCGCATAGACCTTCGTGAAGATCCGCCCGAACAGGGCCCGGTCGTCCGCTTCGGAGGACGGGCCGTCCCCCATCCACCGGGACACCCTCGTGTCCTGGAACAGGGCGACGAATCCGTCCTCGTCCTCGGGAACGTATCGCTCGAGGAGCAGCCGCCGGGTGCGCAGAGTCGGGGTCATGATCGGCCAGGCTATCCACGCAACACCCTTGCCTGTCACGCGATTTCCCGTGGAACGGCAGCGGCCGGGGGGTACCGCCATGGTCCGGTGGCGGCCGCGGCCCGAGGCACGGCGGCCGGATGGACCTTGGGTGATCCGGGGCTCGCGCGGCCGACTTCTTTGGTGCATTTGCCAGTACGGACTGTCACCGGTGCCGGAGGAGACTCATCGCCACTGGCCACCCGGAGGTCCGGCGTGGCCACGCACAGACCGAAGCGAAACGAGGGGGCGGCACGTGGGCGTGCAGCAGTACGACGAGATCGGTGAGGCGTTCGAGGGGTTCAAGGCCCTGCCGTTGACGCGATTCGGGGAGGTGCCGAGCTTCCTGGGCATGGTCGGGGACGTGAGCGGCAAGTCGGTCCTCGACCTGGCGTGCGGCACCGGTTTCTACAGCAGGGAGTTCAAGCGGCGCGGCGCCACGGACGTCTTCGGCGTCGACATCTCCGTCGAGATGATCGCGGCCGCTCGCAAGATCGAGGAGCGCGACCCGCTGGGTGTGCGGTACGAGGTCGGCGCCGTGGAGGATCTGGAGGCTCTCGACCGGCACTTCGACATCGCGCTGGCAGTGCAGTGCCTCAACTACGCCGAGGACATCGCGGCGATGGAGCGGATGTGTCGCAACATCCACCGGAGCCTGGTGCCGGGTGGAGAGTTCTTCGTGTTCGCCCAGAAGCCCGACTACGCGTTCGACTGCGCCTCCCTGGACAAGTACGGGTTCCGCTGCGAGCCGCTCGGCGAGGAGATCGAGACGGGTCCGCGGGTGCGGGTCACGGCTCTCCTCGACCCGCAGCCGATCACCATCACCGCCGCGGCCCCGCGCCGCGAGGTCTACGAGGACTGCCTGGCGGCGGCCGGCTTCAGTGAGGTGACGTGGGTACCGCTGACGGTGTCCGAGGCCGGCATCCATGAGTACGGCGAGGACTTCTGGACGGACCTGCTCGCCCACCCGCCGCTGGAAATGCTCCGCTGCCGCGCCTGACCTGCCGACGGCACGTGACCGTCCGGCCGGCTGACCGCTCCTGTCCGGCCGGCCGGACGCCACGCCGGTGTCGGCCTGGTCAGCCGACTCGCTTGTAGGTCTCCTTCGAGCCCTGTCCCGAGTCGTTGGTGAGGATCAGCCGCTCCTCGCCGTCCACCTCGCCGAGACGCAGCGGGGCCGTCTGCTTGCCGGCCCAGCCGCAGTCCACCTGCGCGAGGAAGTGGCGCCAGGTCTTGTCCGCCTCCGACTGCACGGCCTGCACGCTGCCCTCGCAGGTGTCGCTCCCGTCGCTGGTCCAGAACTTCCCGTCCGCGGAGATCCGCAGCGTCCAGGGGGTGCCCCCCTCGCCGGTCTCCTTCCACTCACCGACGACCATGGCCAGGTCGGTGGCGCCCGGCTTCGCGGCCTGTTCTGTCGGGTTCTGCGGATTCGCGTCGAGCGGATTCGCCGAGACGTCCGAGGTCTCACAGCCCGTCAGGAGAAGCATCGCTCCCAGGGCGGCCCCCGCCGCACCTCGTGTCCATCTATTCATGGCCCCTACCGTACCCACCCCAAGTCGGCGGTCCGACAGAGGCATTGGCGGTCAGGAGCTGCGCCGCGGGCGCGGGACGGCGGAACCCGGCCCCCGTCGCCTCCGGTGGAATCGGACCTGATCAGGCGGTACGGGTCCCGGGCCGTACGTGTCCTCGGACGGCAGGAGACGCGCCCTCTGTCGGGGGCGGACCGGCTCTCTACGATGATCGCCGTCGAGATCCGCGACCTCCCTGATGACATGGGCTCCGCGGACGAGATCTTCGCGCACCAGGGCCGACTCGTCGTCGCCCGCTATGACGCCAATGAGACGAGCTCCGGGCCCTTCACGGCCTATGAACGTCGCTGACGCCGCCGCACAGCCGTCACCCTCGCGTCGCTCCTGATGCGGGCGTGACATGTGAAGACACCGCCTAGGCGGCTGCGGGGCGGATGTTACCGGGGCGGCCGCGGCCTTGCGGGTCTCGCGCATGATCAGCAGGCCGTTGACCACCATCAGTGTCGCGGTCAGGCCGTGAACGCTGAGCGCGGTGGCCACGGAGCCGTGGTGGGTCAGCACGGTGGCCATGTCGCCGTACGCGGCGAGGGCCTCCACCAGCAGCACCCAGCCCAGCGCCCGGCGGTGGCCCGTCACCAGCAGGATGCCCAGGACCAGGGCCAGGACGACGTCGCGGATTCCCTTGATGATCAGGAAGCCGTCGCCGTCGCCGGACGGCCAGCTCGGCAGGCCGAAGCCCGGCGCCGTCGTCTCCGGGCTCAGGATGTACTCCCCCCCGAACCAGAGGATGAAGAGGATGAAGGCGGCGGTCAGGACGGTGTTGAACTTCTTCAGCGGCATCGTTCTTCTCCTTGCGAGTCTTCGTCAGCTTGGTGAGCGTGCCGAGTCGTGCGGGGCCGACCGGCGGGCTCAGGCGAGGGCGGCGACCAGCAGGGCGAAGGCGGCGATGATGACGGCGACGCGGACGTAGTGGAAGCGGTCCCAGCGGTTCATCTGCTCCTTCCAGTCCTCGGGCCGGTTGTCAGGGGTCCACGTCTTGCCCCGGTTGTTGATCGGGACGAGCAGCAGAAGCGACATGACCACGCTGACGATCAGCAGCGCGCCGGCGGTGACGACGAGTCCGGTGCCGGGGTGATGCCATCCGGCGAGGGCCCAGCCCGCGACGAGGGCGAGCGAACCGAGGTACCAGACCGGCATCACGGCGCCGAGCATCCGGCCCCCGTGGGCGCGGCCGAGTTGGCCGCTGTCCTCCGGGAGTGCGTTGAGGATCGGGTTGATGACGAAGGCGACGGAGAACTCCACCCCCACCATCACGCCGACGACCACGGTGGTGAACACCTCGAGTGCGTTGAGCATGATGACTCCTCCTGAGATCTAGCGGCGCTAGATGATGAGGCAACGCTAGCCCTACTGCCGCTCGATTGTCTAGCGGTGCTAGGATCGAATCATGTCGGTACAGGAACGCAAGCAGCGCGAACGGGCGGAGCGCGAGCGCCTCATCGTGGCGACAGCCCGCGAACTCGCCGAGCAGCAGGGCTGGGACGCGGTCACCACCCGTCGGCTCGCCGAGCGCATCGAATACAGCCAGCCCGTCCTCTACAGCCACTTCCGCGGCAAACGCGAGATCATCGGCGCCGTCGCCCTCGAGGGCGCCGCCGAGATGGCCGTGGCGATGCGGACCGCGACCTCCGGTGTGAACAGCCCGCGCGAGCGGGTCGCCGCCCTCGCCCGTGCCTACCTCGACTTCGCCGCACGCAACCCCGCGGTCTACGACGCCCTGTTCCGGCTCGACGGCGGCCTGGCCTTCGCGGACGTGGACACCCCGGAACCTCTCAAGGACGCCTTCGCCGCGCTGCTGGAGAGCCTGGGCGAGGTCGCCGGGGACGGCGTCGACCCAGGGCTGTTCACCGAGGTGTTCTGGGCATCCCTGCACGGCCTGGCGACCCTGACCCGGGCGGGACGGCTGCCGCCGGAGTACATCGAGCCGAGGGTGGAGCTGCTGGTGGACCGGCTCGCCGTGGTCTGACACACCGTTCCGGCGGGCACGCAGCCGGGGCCCTCGGGCCCCACCGCTGCCTGCCTGCGGCATCCCTTCCGGTCACTCGCGTACACGAAGCCGCGACGCCCATTGATCACGACCCGCTACGCGCCCTAGGGCGCCGGTCCGACGGCACCTGGGGCATCGGGTTGTGCCCGCGCGCCGTCGACGGCTTCCTGGACACGGGTGCGCCAAGGGGTGCGGTAGGCGTGGGAGGGGCCTTTCGGCGGATGGCGATGGGCGGCAGTGGCGCTACGGCAAGGGCCACAGCGGGTCTCGCCGGCGACGGGCCGGAAGGCGTGGTCGTCACCCGGCCCGTCGCAGATCACGGGCTCGGCGGGCGCGACGGGTGGATCGGGCGCGAAGGCGACACGGGGGCCGGCGTCGGCCGATCGCGGCGGCGGGGCGGGCATCTTCAGGGTCAGGCGGTGGCGGATGAAGCCCACCGGCGAACGGACCACGCTCGGCAGACCGGAGGTCAGAGCGTGCCGTAGCTCGGCGGCGGAGAATCCCCGCCGGAACCACTCCGCCGCCGCTTCGGCCAGCCCACGCGCCTCCCGGACACCGAGCGACAGGACGGGGTTGGCGTGTCGGAGCGACAGCAACAGGCGCTCGGCCGCGGCGACTTCGGGGGCTTGGGCCGCGGCGAGGGGTGCGGTCGGTTCCGGGGCGGGTGCCGCGACCACGACCGACGCCGCGGCGGCGACCGGTACCGCGGCCCGCTCCGGGACTGCGGCCGGGGCCGGCTCTGGGCCTGGGGTCGGGGGCCGTTTCCTGGGCGGGTTCGGTTCGGCCTCGGCCTGCGGCTCTTTGGTGGGTGGGTGGGGAGAAGTCTTCTCCCGGTCTTCGTCTACCGGTTTAGAGCTGCCGAGTTCCCGCATCCCCGGAGAACCGACCGCCGGATTACCGAGACTCGGCGGCACGTCATCCCGGACGAGGTTCGCCTCCTCACCCGTGAGGGTGACGTTGGAGAGCAGCTGCTCGGTGACCCAATGCCCGCGTGCGCCCTGCCACTTCCACTCGAAGTAGTAGCCGCAGGCCGCCAGGGATCCCTTCGCCTTCTGGTAGGCCCGCGGCTTCATGCCCAGGTCGGCGGCGTGCGCACCGAGGGGCTTCGCGGCGGCGTCACAGGGGAGGCCCTGGACGTAGATGAGGAGGATCTTCGCGTCGCTGGTCAGACGCGGGTGTCGCACGACTTGGTGCGAGACCTTGGTGAAGCACCGAACCGGCGCGTTAGCATGTCGAAGCATTCCCGGTGGGTCCGTACCACTGGTAGTGAAGGCCCTCGGATTCTGGTGTTGGTACCACCACCGAGGGCCGCTCCATTTCTTACGGAGCGTGATTGCGCGGTCACCGTACCGCACGTAGGACCATTTCGTACAACAAGTCCGGTTCCACGAAGGGGTCTTCGTCGGTCGGCAAAGACCTCCAGTCCAGCGGCCACGTCATCCCGTCGAGCGCGGCGCCGCAGCCAGCTCGTGTACGTCGAGGGTCTGAGCGGCAGGTACTTTCTCAGCGAACAACCCGAGTTGGGGGACGCGTTCGCACGTTATGGCACTCTGCGAGCACAGGCCCTGAGCCCAGAAGACTCCGCCGAACTCATCGAACAGGTGGCACGAGAGCTATGAGCACTGACCTCAACTGGTTCAAGAGCAGCTACAGCAGCGAACAGGGCGGCAACTGCGTCGAGGTCGCCATCTCCTGGACGAAGTCCTCGTACAGCAGCGGCCAGGGCGGCGACTGCGTCGAGGGCGCGGCCTGCCCTCACACCGTCCACGTCCGTGACTCCAAGGACCTCACCCGCCCCTCCTTCGCCCTCTCCCCCACCGCCTGGAGCACCTTCGTCCAGGACCTCTGAATCAGTCGAACGCAGCAGCTCGACATGCACATGACCGGCGGCACGCCGAGCCTGGTCCCATGGGCATACGACCATGGGTGGTCGGGGCCCGGCTCAGCGGCTGACGGCCGGTGAGCGGCTGGGACTCATGCCCCGCTGGTCACTGTCGGTGGGTGGTGGGGTGAGTTGATCGGGGTGGGTGTCGCTAAGTTCCGCAACTCGCCTTCGGGGGGGGTCCTGTGGGGCCGATTCCGGGGAAGTTACCGCGAGTAGTGGAGAGTTAGGGACACCGGCCGTTGGACCGACGCCGTCCCCGCCCCTCCGTGTGGGCAATCGTCCCGCTGGGGCGGGACCGCGCCCTTGTCGGGCCCAGCCCCCCGGTCCGTACGGTGCCCACGGGGTGCGGCGCCGTCGCGGGTTGTGCCCACCCTCTCCCAGACTCCGTCCGGGGGGACCCCCAGCCCCGCGGAACGCCTGCCACAACCAGGCCGGGAGGGGGCAGCGTCTCCACCCACTCAGAGTCACCAGCGGGGCATGAATCCCAGCCAACCACCGGCCGTCACACGCTAAGCGCCGCCGGGCCACCCCATTCAACGACCGCGCACCACCACCCCCACACCCGACAGACGCCCACGGCGCCACGCGCCCCCACGCCTGCCCGCGTGGCCACGCCCCCCGGCCGCCCTCCGAGTGTGAAAAGGCGACCGGAGGCGGTGGGTCAAGGGTGAAGCGCAGCGCAATCGGCGAAGCCGACGCGACGCAGGAGCGCCCTTGACC
>NZ_JBHWBS010000022.1:0-54204 GCF_042735655.1 Streptomyces sp. NPDC059567
GTGGGGTGCCGTGGGTGGGGGAGGCGTGACCGGCCGGTGGGGGGCCGTGGGTGCGGGAGGTGCGCCCGGTTCCTGGGGTGCCGTGGGTGCGGGGGGTGTCCCCGGGCTGTGGGGTGCCGTGGGTGGGGGAGGCGTGTCCGGCCGGTGGGGGGCCGTGGGTGCGGGAGGTGCGCCCGGTTCCTGGGGTGCCGTGGGTGCGGGGGGTGTCCCCGGGCTGTGGGGTGCCGTGGGTGGGGGAGGCGTGTCCGGCCGGTGGGGGGCCGTGGGTGCGGGAGGTGCGCCCGGTTCCTGGGGTGCCGTGGGTGCGGGGGCGTGCCTGGCCTGTGGGGGGCCGTGGGTGCGGGAGGCGTGTCCGGCCTGTGGGGGGCCGTGGGTGCGGGAGGCGCTGCCCGGTCCGCACCCACGGTCACGGCTCAGGCGCCCACGTACGCCTTCAGGTGGCGTGCCGTCAGGGTGTCGCCCTTCTCGACCAGTTCGGACGGGGTCCCCTCGAAGACGATGCTGCCGCCGTCGTGGCCCGCGCCCGGGCCCAGGTCGATCAGCCAGTCGGCGTGGGCCATGACCGCCTGGTGGTGCTCGATGACCACGACCGTGTTGCCCGCCTCGACGAGCCGGTCCAGGAGGGCCAGGAGCTGGTCGACGTCGGCCAGGTGCAGGCCCGTCGTCGGCTCGTCCAGGACGTAGATCGCGCCCTTCTCGGCCATGTGGATCGCCAGCTTCAGGCGTTGGCGCTCGCCGCCCGAGAGGGTGTTGAGGGGCTGGCCGAGGCGGAGGTAGCCGAGGCCGACGTCCTTCAGCCGGCCGAGGATCGTCCGCGCCTGACCCTTCGCCGTGAAGAAGTCGTACGCCTCCTCGATCGACATCGACAGCACCTCGTGGATGTTCTTGCCGTCGAGGGTGTAGGAGAGCACCTCAGCGGTGAAGCGCTTCCCCTCGCACTCCTCGCAGACCGAGGCGACGCCCGCCATCATCGCCAGGTCGGTGTAGACGAGACCGAGCCCGTTGCACGTCGGGCACGCGCCCTCCGAATTGGCGCTGAAGAGCGCGGCCTTGACCCCGTTGGCCTTGGCGAAGGCGTTGCGGATCGGGTTGAGCACTCCCGTGTACGTCGCCGGGTTCGAGCGGCGCGAGCCGCGGATCGGGGACTGGTCGGCGACGACGACACCTTCACGGCCCGGCAGGTTCCCGTGGATGAGGGAGGACTTGCCGGAGCCGGCCACGCCCGTGACGACCGTCAGGACGCCGGTCGGGATCTCGACGCTCACGTTCCTGAGGTTGTGCTGGGTCGCCCCCTCGATGGAGAGCGAGCCGGTCCGGGGCCGTACCTCGGCGCGCAGCTTCGCCCGGTGCGCGAGGTGGTCGCCGGTCAGCGTCCCGGAGGTGCGCAGGCCGGGCACGTCGCCGGAGTAGCAGATCTCGCCGCCCGCCGAGCCCGCGCGCGGGCCCAGGTCGACCACGTGGTCGGCGATCTCGATGACCTCCGGCTTGTGCTCCACGACCAGGACGGTGTTGCCCTTGTCGCGCAGCCGCAGCAGCAGGTCGTTCATGCGCTGGATGTCGTGCGGGTGCAGTCCGGTGGTGGGCTCGTCGAAGACGTAGGTGACGTCGGTGAGCGAGGAGCCGAGGTGGCGCACCATCTTGACGCGCTGCGCCTCGCCGCCGGAGAGCGTGCCGGAGGCCCGGTCCAGGCTGAGATAGCCGAGGCCGATCTCCACGAGGGAGTCGAGCAGCTCGCGCAGGCCCGCGAGGAGCGGGGCGACGGAGGGGTCCTCGATCCGGCGGATGAAGTCGGCCAGGTCGCTGATCTGCATCGCCGAGCACTCGGCGATGTTGACCCCGTCGATACGGGAGGACAGGGCGGCCCGGGTCAGGCGGGTGCCCTCGCACTCGGGGCAGGTGCGGAAGACGACGGCGCGGTCCACGAAGGCCCGGATGTGGGCCTGCATGGCTTCGCGGTCCTTGGAGAGGACCGTGCGCTGGAGCTTCAGGACCAGGCCCTCGTAGGTGAAGTTGTTGGAGCCGACCCTCACCTTGCAGGACGGCTTGTGGAGGAAGTCCTCCCACTCCTGCTCGGTGAAGTCCGCCAGCTTCTTGTCGGGGTCGTAGAAACCGGAGTGGGCCATGATCTGCCACATCCAGGAGTCGACGGCGTAGCCCGGGACGGTGATGGCGCCCTCGTTGAGGGACTTGGTCCGGTCGACGAGCTCGTCGACGTCGATGTCGGAGATCTCGCCGACGCCCTCGCAGCGCGGGCACATGCCCTCGGGCAGGTTGAAGCTGAAGGCGCCGGAGGTGCCGATGTGCGGGGTGCCGAGACGGCTGAAGACGATCCGGAGCATCGTGTACGCGTCGGTCGCCGTGCCCACCGTGGAGCGGGAGTTGGCGCCCATCCGCTCCTGGTCGACGACGATCGCGGCGCTGAGGTTGTGCAGTCCGTCCACGTCCGGCCGGCCGAGGCTCGGCATGAAGGACTGGAGAAAGGCGCTGTAGGTCTCGTTGATGAGGCGCTGCGACTCGGCGGCGATGGTGCCGAAGACGAGCGAGGACTTCCCGGAGCCGGAGACGCCGGTGAAGACGGTGAGACGGCGCTTGGGGAGGTCGACGGAGACGTCCTTGAGGTTGTTCTCCCGGGCTCCGCGGACCTGGATGACGTGGTGGCTGTCCGCTGCGGCGGGGGTGGTCATGTGTGCGCCCTCCGATGGTGGTCCCGTACCAGGACCACGTTACTCTATACAGCGTACAAAGTAACGAGGAATGGGTCTGACCTGCGAGAATGGGTGTCATGGCAAAGGAGCGGAGCAGCGGGGCGGGGGATCCGGCGCGGACCCTGGAGCTGCTGTGGCGGGACGGCGCGTCGGCGGCCCCGGGGGGACGGCGAGGGCCTCGGCAGGGGCTCACCGTCGACGCGGTCGTCGACGCGGCGATCGGTCTGGCCGACGAGGGCGGGCTCGACGCGCTCACCATGCGCGCGGTCGCCCAGCGCCTGGGGGTGACCCCCATGACGCTCTACACCTACGTCCCGGGCAAGGCCGAGCTGCTCGATCTGATGCTGGACGCCGTCTTCCTGCGGATGCCGCGCGCGCCCTTCGCGGGGGACGAGCCCTGGCGGGAGCGGGTGACGGCGGTCGCCGGCGCCAACCGCGCGCTCTATCTGGGCCATCCGTGGCTGGCGGAGCTCAGGGTCCACCGGCCGCCACTCGGCCCGGGGGTGATGACGAAGTACGAGCACGAGCTCGGCGCCTTCGAGGGCGTGGGGCTCGACGACGTGGCCATGGACTCGGCGCTGACCCATGTCCTCGGCTTCGTACAGACCATGGCGCGGACGGAGTTGGACGCGCGGGCCGTGGCGCGGGAGAGCGTGCTGTCCGACCACGAGTGGTGGACCGCGCACGAGCCGCTGCTGGCCCGCGTGCTCGACCCCGAGCGCTTCCCGCTGGCGACGCGGGTGGGGGAGGCGTCGGCCGTGGCGTACCAGGGCCTGTACGACGCCGGCCATGCCTACGCCTTCGGTCTCGCCCGCGTCCTGGACGGGCTCGCGGCGCTCATCCCCCCAGGTTCAGCAGCGCGTTGAGCCCCGCCTTGAGCTCCTCCGCCGAGAGCTCGCGCTCGACCGACAGGTGGTGCATCAGGCTCGGCGAGAACGGTGCGAGCAGGAGGTGGGCGAGCAGCGCGCCGTTCGCCTCGGGCCGCAGCCGCGAGAGCAGCAGGGCGACATGGGTGTGCATCGCGAGGTACGCGCCGCTGGTGTAGCGCGCGCTGGGGGCGGCGGCCTGGGCGGCGAGCAGGAGCGCGCGCTGTTCGATGACCCGGTCGACGAGGGCGTCGAGGAAGGCGTGCAGCCGCTCGTCGGCGGGGGCGCCGGGGCCGAGCGGGGGCGGGCCGCTCATGTACGCCTCCTGGAACTGTCGCTCCCGGTCGTCGAGGAGGGCCCACAGGAGCTGGGAGACATCGCCGAAGCGGCGGTAGACCGTGCCGACGCCGATCCCGCTGGCGTGGGCGACCTGGTTCATGGTGACGGCCTCGGGCCCCACCTCGGCGACGATCCGGGCCGCCGCGTCGAGGATTTTGCGCCGGTTGCGCGCGGCGTCGGCCCGCTCGGGCGCGGCGCGCCCGGCGGTGGGGAGCAGGGTGATCCCGGGGACGGTGGGGACGCCGGAGGCGGGGAGTGGCCCGGGGACCGGCTCGGGTCCGCCCGGTCCCGGCCCCTGCGCCGGCTTCTTCTTTGCCGTGCTCATGTCGTCCGCCTGCCCTTCGCCCTTCGCCCCGAGCCCCCTCGGTCCGTCCGTGACACGAGCATAACGGAGCGCTATCCGGTTTTCGCGGCTTCCCCTTGCGAAGTGGATTGGTATCCACTTACGCTCGACTCGTTGAACCGGAACAGAATCCGTTTAAGGGGCTCGACATGTCCGTCAAGGTTGCTGTCATCTACTACTCGGCCACGGGGAACGTGCACGAGCTCGCCCAGGCCGTCGCCGAAGGCGCCGAGAAGGCGGGTGCGGAGGTCCGGCTGCGCCGGGTCCCCGAGCTCGCCCCCGACGCCGCCATCGACTCGAACCCGGCCTGGCGCGCCCACGTGGACGCCACGGGCGACGTCGAGATCGCCACGCTCGACGACCTGGAGTGGGCCGACGCCTACGCCTTCGGCTCGCCCACCCGGTTCGGCAACGTCGCCGCGCAGCTGAAGCAGTTCATCGACACCTCGGGCGGCCTGTGGCAGCAGGGCGGCATGGCCGACAAGCCGGCGACCGCCTTCACCAGCGCCCACAACGTGCACGGCGGCAACGAGTCGACGCTGCTCGCGCTCTACAACACCTTCCACCACTGGGGCTCGGTCATCGTCTCCCCCGGCTACACCGACCCGTCGGTGTACGCGGCGGGCGGCAACCCCTACGGCACGGCGCACCCGGGTGCGAACGGCACCCCGGAGGAGAACGTCCTCCAGGCCGCGCGCTACCAGGGCGCGCGCCTCGCGAAGTTCGCCAAGAAGCTGAAGGGCCTCGCGACCGACTGACCCCGCGCGCCGCACCGCGTTCCGCACCACCGGCCAGGGCCGGGACTCCACACGACGGAGCCCCGGCCCTTCGCCGTTCCGGCAAGCGGCTGGATACCCCTGGGGGAGCGGTCGGAGAGCGTGATGACGGCTTCGTAGCCCCGCCGGGTAGCGGTGTCCATGTAGTTCTGGACCTGCTCGGCGCACAATCACGAACCCGGCCGAGCCGCTCACTCACCCAGCCTGGATGCCTTTGTGCGCAGGTAGTGGCGTTCCGGGAGGCTGAGGGTGAGGCGGGCCGCTTCCTCGTAGGCGTCGCGGGCCGCTTCGGTCGCGCCGGTGCGTTCGAGGAGGTGGGCGCGGACCGCCGCGAGGCGGTGGTGGTCCTTCAGGCGGGGTTCCAGGGCGGTGAGTTCGGTGAGGCCGGACTCGGGGCCATGGACCATCGCGACGGCCACCGCGCGGCCCAGTTCCGCCATCGGGTCGGGGGCCTGGGCGACCAGGAGGTCGTAGAGGGCGAGGATCTGCGGCCAGTCCGTGTCCTCGGGGCGGGCCGCCTCGTCATGGAGGGCCGAGATCGCCGCCTGGAGCTGGTACGGGCCCGGCGGGCCCTCCGCGAGGGCCTCCTCGACCAGGGCCGTGCCCTCGGCGATCGCTGCGGAGTCCCAGAGCGTGCGGTCCTGCTCGTCCAGCGGGATCAGCTCGCCGTGCGAGCCCGTGCGGGCCGCGCTCCGGGCCTCCGTCAGGAGCATCAGGGCCAGCAGACCCGTCACCGTGCCCTCCCGCGGCAGCAGGCGGCGCACGGCACGGGTCAGCCGGATCGCCTCGCCGGCCAGGTCGCCGCGGTGGAGGGCCGGGCCCGAGGTCGCGGTGTAGCCCTCGTTGAAGATCAGGTAGAGCACCTGGAGGACGGTGGCCAGCCGGGCGTCCCGGTCGTCCGGGCCGGGAGGGTGGAAGGGGTGGTCGCGGAGCTTCGCCTTCGCCCGGCTGATCCGCTGCGCGATCGTCGCCTCGGGTACGAGATGGGCCCGGGCGATCTCCGCCGTGGTGAGGCCGCCGACGGCGCGCAGCGTCAGCGCGATCCGGGCGGCCGGCGCGAGCGCCGGGTCGCAGCAGAGGAAGAGGAGCGTGAGGGTGTCGTCGTCGGACGGGGCGGCCCGGGTCTCGCGGGGCTCCAGACGAGCGGCCGTCTCCTCCCGCCGCGCCCGCGCCTCGTCCGCCCGCAGCTGGTCGGTCAGCCGCCGCGAGGCCACCCGGATCAGCCAGCCGCGCGGATTCGCGGGCGTCCCCGCCTTAGGCCACTGCCGCGCGGCGGCCAGCAGCGCCTCCTGCACGGCGTCCTCGGCGGCGTCGAAGTGCCCGTACCGGCGTACGAGCGCGCCGAGGACCTGCGGCGCGTGCCGGCGCAGTAGGTCCTCGACCGTCTCCTCCCCGTCCACGCTCAGCCGGCGAGGAACTCGGACTCGGAACGCTCGTCGATCTGGCGGATCACCACCGGGTACTCCGGCGCCCCGGCCGGCTGCGGGCACCGGGCGACGCGCGCCGCGATCTCCGTGACCCGCTCCAGGCTCGCGCAGTCGAGCACCCAGTACCCGGCGAGCAGCTCCTTCGTCTCGCTGTACGGCCCGTCGGTGATCACCGGCTGCCCGGCCTTGTCGACGGACACGAACCGCGTCCTGGCCGGCTCGACGAGCCCCTGCGCGTCGACCAGCTCGCCCGACTCCGCGAGGTCGTTGTTGATCGACCCCATGTGCTCGAACATCGCCTTCATGTCCTGCTCGCTCCACACGGGACCCTGCCCGGAGCGCTTGCCGGTCATCACGTCGTAGTCGGCCTGGGATCCCTGCACCATGACGAGGTACTTCATGACGTTCTCCTTCGGTGGTGGCTCATCCGGTTTCCGGATGCCTTTCACAGGGGACGTCGGAGCCGGGCGCCGATCCTCGACACCTCGCGGGCGCCGTTCCGGATTCTTCTCGGATTCCACCCGCAGGAACCACGGCTCGAACCCCGGACCGCCTCGGCCGCAGGAAGCGACGGTCCCGCTCCGCGACGTGGTGCAGCGGGCCCGCCGCGCGCAGGACGACATCGAGGACCCGGTCGGGCTCGGCCGCGTAGCTGTGCGCGAACCACGGCATGTTCGCCTCGACCACCGCCCACCGTTCCCCTCCGGCGTCCATGTCCGTGACCAGGCCGATGTCGACGGCGACCGCGCTCGGCAGCGACTCGCCCGCCTCGGCGAGGAGCCGCTCGCCGAAACGGCGGGCACCGGCCGGGAGCGGACCCGGGTCGAGACGGCCGTACACGGCGTACCGGCTCCCCGTGACGATCCGGCCGTCCAGCGCGAACAGCCGGAACTCGGAGGCGAAGCTCACCACGTCCGAGACGAGGACCGCCGTGTCCGGTGGCAGGCGCCCCGGCACCCCCTCCGCGAGCCGCCCGCCGTCCTCGTACACGGCGGGCGGGAAGGACTTGTCGCCGGGCGGCTTCACGAACGCGGGCTGCCGAAGGCTCGCCCTGGCCTCGTCCAGCGTCGTCAGGACGACGTGCCGGGCGGTGAACTCCTCCGGGAGGTCCGCGAGCCACGTGTCCGCCGGTTCCAGAAGGCCCAGGCCGAGCGGCAGGGCGATCCGGTCGGCGAGCAGCGGGCCGCCGTACCAGTGGTACCCCGAACGCCCGGGGGCGCGCGGCTCGGGTGGCCCGTCCAGGACCCGTACCCCCATGCCCCGGCGTGCCGCCGCCTCGGACATCAGGAGGGTCGTGGAGGTGCGCTGGGGCGAGGTCAGCAGGACCGACTCCCTCGTCCTGCCGGTTCCCTGCATCCCGTTCTCCGTCGTGTCGGTTCCCGACGCCTCGTCCCCCGCCGTGCTGGTTCCCGGCATCTCGTCCCCCGCCCTGTCGGCCCCCGACATCCCGTCCCCCGTCGTCACTTCTCCCCGACTCACCGCCCGGCGGCCAGTTCCCGCTCCAGCGGCGAGCGGAAGCGGGGAGTCACCCGTACGTCGCCGATCCAGCCCGCGAGCCGCTCCGCCTCGGCCGCGATGGCGGCGCCGGCCTCCGCGCCCATGTCGGCGAGCAGCCGATGGACGATCTCGCCGTCCGGGCGCTGGGCCCAGACGCCGACGACACGGCCGTTCCACCACACCGTCGGGCCGATGTTCCCGCTGCGGTCGTACAGCGCCGGCCTGTACGCCGGGTCGATGTACCAGTCGCGCTGCTGCCAGCCCATCGCCGTCGGGTCGAGCAAGGGGAGCAGCGCCGCCCACGGCTCCGGCTCCGGTACGGGCGCGGTGTCGTCCGGCAGGACGTAGCCGGTGCCCTCCGCCAGCTCCACCTCCTCCGCGCCCAGCGCCGCCAGCGCCTTGCGGACGTCGGTGACCTTCCAGCCGGTCCACCACTTCAGGTCGGCCTCGGTCGCGGGCCCGCAGGCCGCCAGCCAGCGCCGTACGAGATCGGCATGGGCGTCCGCGTCGCTCGGGTCGGGGCGCTCCGGGGTCAGCGTCCAGCGGAAGCGGCTGGAGGTCCAGGTGCCCTGCGGCCGGCCGCGGGCGATCCGGCCCTCCATGCCGAGGACGCGCAGCAGCCGGCTGGAGAGCGGCTGGTCGCCCTCCTGGCGGGTGCCGACCCCGTGGACGTACTGCGCGCGCAGCCGAGGGACGGCCGCACCGAGCTCGGCGCCCGTCGCCTCGCCGCGCGCCGCCAGCTCCTCGGCCAGCAGACGCTCGGTCTCCGCCAGCCACTCCTCGTCGTACGCGCTGCCCTTGCGCAGGTCCCTGACCAGCATGGCCCGTTCGCGGGTGGCGACGTCACGCGTGGTGGAGGCGTGCACGGCCGGGGTGAGGTCGGTCGGGAAGACGAAGATGGTGTGCCGCATCCCGTGCATCCGGGTCAGCGTCCGGTCCTCGTAGAGGGCCTGTTCCAGGGCTCGTACCGGCCCTTCGTCCCCGCTCAGCCGCGCCCCCACCGCGAGGAAGACGCTCGCCGGATCGGTCGCATGCAGGGCCACCAGGGACCCCGCCACCTCTGCCACGTCCGTCGCCCGTGCCGCCCCGGCCAGCCGGTGCCGTACGGCCAGCCGGGCCCTGCGCTCGTCCGCCGTGATCGGCCGCCTCTTCGTACCCATGCCGGTAAGCATGGCCCCTCACACCGACAGGAAGCCGGTCAGGCGCTGCACGACCGGGCGGGATGGGGCCACTGGACTCACCGGGCGCGATGGGGGCCACTGAGCCGACGGGCCGCGGCCGGGCTCGCCGACGGGCTCACTGGGCGCGCGGGGGCCACTGGGTGGGATGGGGCCACCGGGTCGACGGGGCCACCGGGCGGGATGGGGCCCACCGGGCGGGATGGGGTCGACGGGTCGACGGGCCGACGGGGCCCACCGGGCGGGATGGGGTCGACGGGTCGACGGGCCCACCGGGTGGGATGGGGCCACCGGGCCGACGGCCCATTGGGGTTCGGCGCGCGGGGCGGGGCGCCCCTCAGGTGCCGCCGCGCGGTGGGGGCCCGCCCTTGGATGCCGTCGTGCGGTCGCCCCGCCCCTCAGCTGCCGCCAAGGGATGGGGCCCCGTCCCTCACCCCGCCGCGGGGTGGGCCCGTCCCTCACCCCGCCGCGCGGTCGCCCAGCGGCCGGCGGCGCAGGGCCGCGTTCGTCAGGGCCGGCGGGCGCCAGACGCCGTCCGCCTGGTAGAGGTTCGTCCCGGGCGGGACGATCTCGTCGATCCGGTCGAGGACCTCGTCGTCGAGGACGAGCGAGGCGCCCTTCAGGAGCCCCTCCAGCTGTTCCCCCGTCCGAGGCCCGATGATCACGGACGTCACCGCCGGGTGCGCCGTCACGAACGCGAGGGCCAGCTCGGGCAGCGAGCAGCCGATCTCCTCGGCCAGGGCGATCAGTTGCTCGACGGCGTCGAACTTGGCGGCGTTGCCGGGGAGCTCCGGGTCGAAGCGGTGCGGGGTGAGCGCGGGGCGGCCGCCGGTCAGGTCGACCGGCCGGTCCTTGCGGTACTTCCCGGTGAGGAACCCGGACGCCAGCGGGCTCCAGGTCAGCACCCCCATCCCGTACCGCTGCGCCACCGGCAGCACCGAGGCCTCGATGCCCCGCGCGAGCAGCGAGTACGGCGGCTGCTCGGTGCGGAAGCGGCGCAGGCCGCGCCGCTCGGCGACGGCATGCGCCTCGACGATCTCCTCGGCGGGGAACGTGGAGCAGCCGAACGCCCGTATCTTGCCCTGCGCCTGGAGGTCGCCGAGGACGGCGAGCGTCTCCTCGATGTCCGTACGGTGGTCGGGCCGGTGGACCTGGTAGAGATCGATCCGGTCGGTGCCGAGCCGCGTCAGGCTGTCCTCGACGGCCCGGGTGAGCCAGCGCCGCGAGAGGCCGCCGCGGGCCGGCCCCTCGCCGATCGGGAAGTACCCCTTGGTGGCGAGGACGACGTCGTCCCGCCGCTTGGGGTCGCGCAGCGCCTTGCCGACGATCTCCTCGGACTCGCCGGCCGAGTACATGTCGGCGGTGTCCACGAAGTTGATGCCCTGGTCGAGCGCGGCATGGATGACCCGTACGGAGTCCGCGTGGTCGGGATTGCCGACGGCTCCGAACATCATCGTGCCGAGGCAGTACGTGCTGACTTCGATCCCGGTCCCGCCGAGTACGCGATAACGCATGTGTCGGATCTCCCCGTTGGCCTTCCGGCGTGAAGCCGGTTCGCGCGGCACTCTAGAAGCTGGAGTGGACTCCAACGCAAGAGCGCACGGGAGCCGGGAAGTCCATCAGCGCCACGAGAGCCGTACTCCGCCACGTACGACGACGACCCGATCCGACCGGGACCGGGTCATACGAGCTCGTCCGAGGGGGCGAGCAGGGCGTCGGCGACCGAGGTGCGGGCGTAGAGGACGGAGCGGCCGCTGCGGTGCGCGGTGACGAGGCCCGCGTTGCGCAGTGCCGTCAGGTGCTGGGAGACACCGGCGGCCGACAGGCCGCAGTGGACGGCGAGTTGGGTGGTGGAGGCCGGGGTGTCGAGTTCGGTGAGGAGCAGGGTGCGGGAGCGGCCGAGGACGGCGGCGACGGCGTCGGTCGCGGCGTTCGTACGCGGCTCCCAGAGATTGCCGACACCCCGGGCGGGATAGGCGAGTTGGGGCGGATCCGGCGCCACCGCACGGGTCAGGACGCGGGGCCAGGCGAACGCCGAGGGGACGAGCAGCAGCCCGGAGCCGGTCTGGTCGCGGGTGAGTGCGCAGTGGCGGCGGACCAGGTGCAGGGTGCCGTCGTCCCACCGTACGGTCTCGTGCAGTTCGCTCAGGACGCGCGCCGAGCCGTGCTCGGCGACCTGCCGCGCGCGGTGGAAGACATCGGCTTCGAGGAGCTGGCGGATGCGGGCCCAGTAGGGGGCGAGGGCGAGTTCCCAGTACGTCTCGATCTCGGCGGCGACCTTCTCCAGGGCCTCCTCGGGCGCCTCGCGCAACAGCCGCAGCCGTGGCGAGGGGCGCCGGCCGGCCGGGTCCTTGGTCCGGAGGATGTCCAGGTCGGCGCGGACCTGAGCGGGCGTGGACGCGCGGATGGCGTCGAGTTCGGCGGCGAGGGTGGGGAAGGGGGTGGCGGGGGTGGGGTTGAGGAAGTCGGCGAGATAGCCGTGGCCCGGGACCAGTTCGGCCAGCCAGCCGCTGTCGAGTCCCGCCTGCGCTAGCCGGGGCCGTACCTGCGCGGCCCAACGCCGGTGCAGCGGCGGCTCGGTGGTGTCCCGGAGCAGCCGGAAGCTGGTGACGACCTCCCACATGGGGGAGACCGCGAACCGGGTCTGCGCCAGGTCGGCCGCCGAGAAGTTGAGCCCCGATTCCATGTGTCCCCCACACCGTAGATCGATTCGGTCTGAGCTTAATCAATGGCCGGTCCCGGTGTCCCGGGCGCAAGGTCCTCGCATGTTCTCCTCCTTCCGCGGACTTCCGCCCACCGTGTGGACCGTCTTCGCCGGCACGGTCATCAACCGGCTCGGTTTCATGGTCACGCCGTTCCTCGTCTTCTTCCTCGCGGCGCGTGATGTGACGGGGACCGAGACGACGTACGTCCTCGGTGCCCTGGGCGCCGGCAATCTGCTCGGCCCGGCCGTCGGCGGCGTCCTCGCCGACCGCGTCGGCCGCCGCCCGACGATGCTGATCGGGCTCGTCGGCTCGGCCGCGGCGCAGGGCGCGCTCTTCGTGGCGCCGGGCGTGTGGACGATGGCGGTCGCGGCGCTGCTGATCAGCGCGATGGGTGCGCTGGTGGGCCCGGCGGCGTACGCGCTGATGGCCGACGCGGTCGACGCGGAGCGCAGGCAGCGCGCGTACGCCCTGTTCGGCTGGGGCGTGAACATCGGTACGGCGGTGGCGGGCGTCCTCGGCGGCTTCCTGGCGGCGCAGGGCTACTGGCTGCTGTTCGCGGTGGACGCGGGGACGATGCTGATCTACGCGGTGGTGGTGGCGACGCGCCTGAGCGAGCCGCCGCGCGCGAAGGCGGCGGAGGGTTCGGACGACGGCATCGGCTACGGAGTCGTCTTCCGCGACCGACTGGCCATGGCACTGCTCCCCCTCTTCGGCGTCGAGCTCTTCGTCTACTCCCTGACCGAGGTCGCCCTGCCGCTCGCCGTCCACGACAGCGGTCTCTCTCCGGCGGTGTACGGGGCGATGGCGGCGGTCAACGCGATCCTGGTGGTCGCGCTGCAGCCCTTCGTCACGGCCAAGCTGGCGCGCCTTCCCCAGCTCCCGGTGCAGGGCGCGGGCAGCGCCCTGATCGCGATCGGCGTGGCCCTGACGGGCCTGGCGGACGGGGTCGTGGGCTTCACGGTGTCGGTGGTCGTCTGGTCCCTGGGCGAGGTGGTGGTCGCGGGCATCGCCGCGACGGTCATCGCCAACCTGGCCCCACCCCACGCCCGCGGCCGCTACCAGGGCGCCTTCAGCTGGACCAGCGCGATGGGTGCGCTGGTGGGCCCGGCGGCGTACGCGCCTGGCGCTGACGGGTCGGGTGGGGCGGCGCGCGGGGACGGGGCATGAGCTGGTGGCGTGAGGCCGGGGCGGTGGGCCGGGGGCGGGGTGGTCGGGCAGGCGGGGGCCAGGGTCGTGGGACAACTGATCGCCGGGCGGCCTTTGGGGGGCAGCCCGGCGACGACGGTGACGTACGCACGGCCGAGTCAGTCGCGCCGGATGTGCTCCGGGTCGACGTGGCGGCGTACGAGGGGCAGCGAGGCGACCGCGGCGGCGATCAGCACCCCGAGACAGCAGACGAGCAGCAGCGGCAACCCACTCCAGTCCCAGTGCACGGCCCCACCCCCGGTGATCAGATAACTCGACTCGGCCAGCCACCCGGTGACCACGGCCGCCCCGAGCCCGACGGCGAGCGGCAACACGACCTGCGCACACTGCACGACCCGCAAGGTCGCCGCCTTGGCCCCGAGCAACGCGAGAGCGGCAACCTGCCCCCGCCGCTCCATGGCCCGATCGGCGACGGACACGACGAACGCGGCGACGCTGATGACGAGACCGAGGACCATACCGGCGGCGAGGAGGCTGCGGATGACGGTGAGCTGGGCGAGTGAGTCGACGACGATGCCGACGGGCTCGACGGTGGCGGTGGGGGCGATCGTGCCCAGGGCGTCGAGGGTGGTGCGGACGGTCTGTGGTTCGGAATCGGTGGCGAGAACGAGCTGGCCATCTGCGGGAAGCGTGCCGGCGGGGAGCAGCGCAGGTGGGACGAGCACGTCCGCGGCACCCAGGTCGTACGACTCGTAGGTGCGAGCAGTCAGCAGTTCCCGAGGGACATCGATCGCGAACTTCTTGCCGTTGTCCAGAAGGATAGGGAACTTCCTCCCCGGCTGGGCATCTTCATCCGGCAGATTGTCGGGGCGTTGCAGGCGGACGATCTTCCCGTCAACGCACCCGTGGGACGACTTGCTGAAGGCCATGAGATGAGCGCATGTCGCGACGGTCACGTCGATGGTTGCACTGCTGGCGTCGTTGGCATCGGACCAGGTCGGAGTGCTGATGCCATGTGCTCTGATTCCCTCGACCTTGGTCATGCTCTCCCGCTGTTGAGGCGTCAGGCCAGCGAGGCTGATCTTGTACTCCTGGATGGGTGAGGTGTTGCGGCTCACCTGGCTGAGTTCCACGAGAACGCCCTGGGTGAGGGACGTGGCGTAGACGAGCAGTACGAGTCCTGTGATCACCCGCAGCGAGGCGCCGGGCTCGACCTCGGCGCGGCGCATGGCTAGCGTCAACGGCAGGGACCGTGTGGTGCCGGCCAACCGACGGGCGAGCCATGCGGTGATCGGTGGCAGCCCCAGGACCAGCCCGGCTCCGGTGAGCAGCACGGCAGCCGGGACAAGGATGGTGCTGGACGATCCGCCGGATGGATCTCTTCCCAACACGCTGAGGAGGCAGTAGCCGCCGATGACTCCGAGTCCCGGGACAAGTAGAAGCGTCCCGTAGACCCTGGGCGGCCTGTGCTCGGCTGTACGGCGGACGTTGAGCGGGGTGCGCGCGGCCGCACGGGCGCCGTGGCGTCCGACGAACCAGGCAAGGGCCGGACAGAGGATCAGGCAGGCGGCGAGCGTGGTGGCCTCGGGGCGTCCATCGATTGGGTACCAGTGGAGGCCTGGCAGGCCGATTCTTGCCATGATCTCGTTGACGACGACGTACCCGCCGATGCCGAGCAGTGCCCCGAGGAAGGCTGCGGCCACGGTTTCGCCCGCGCTGACGCGCAACGTGTCCTTGACGCTCAGTCCGACGAGCCGCAGCGCTGCGAGTCTGCGGGAGCGGGTCTCGGCCGAGAGTCGGGCGCACACCGAGAGGAACACGACGAGGGGGAGCAGTACCACGCAGGCGAGGGTGAACCGCAGGATGTCGAGGGTGGATTCTTCGACGACCTCGGTTACGGGGTAGCGAGCGCCGAAGTGGTCGACACGCTGGACACCCTCAGCAGGGAGACGGGCATGGGTGGTGCCGATGTAGGCGTACAGCTCGTCGGGTCCGGCAAGTCCCTGCTGCCCGATCGTGCCAGTCACCTTGCCGGGCAGGAGTCCAGCAACTCCCGGTGCCTCGGCCAGGACCGCGCGCAACTGCGGCGAAATAATGACTTCTCCGGCTGCCGGTAGCCTGTCGATGCCCGGAGGAACCGGCGTCCGGCCGGACGATGATCGGGCGACGAAGACCCGGTGGAGCGGCTGAGATCCGTAGGCATCCTTGCGGCTGAATGCGACGGTGTCGGCGGTCGACCATCCGTCCTTCAGCTCGTACCCGGCGCGTGGCTCACGGGCGGCGGAGCGGGCATCGTGGGCGGCGAGGATCGCCGGAATGGTGAGAACGGCGGCGAGGCAAGCAACCCCAACAGAGGTGCCACATGTCATGAGCAGGAATCGGGTCCAGCCTGTGCGACCACCACGCCACAGCAGGAGCATGCCAAGGAAGAGGGGGTTCACTTCAGGATCCCGTCGGCCATCGTGTACCGGCTGTCGGCCTGCTCAGCCACCGTGGCGTCGTGCGTGACGATGACGACGGCAGTGCCTTGTTCCCGTGCGAGCCGCAGGAACTCCTCCAGTACGGCAGAGGCGTTGGCGCTGTCGAGCGCGCCGGTCGGCTCGTCGGCGAACACGATGTCCGGCCGGTGTACGAGCGCCCGGGCAACCGCCACGCGCTGGCTCTGGCCACCGGACAGCTGCGAGGTCCTGCGTCGCAACAGGTCGGTCATGCCCAGTCGTCCGAGAACCTCACCGGCCGCCGCGTGAGCAGGCGCCTTACGCTGGCCGGCTAGGCGGAGAGGGAGTGCGGCGTTCTCTTCGACCGTGAGCTCCGGCAGCAACTCACCGTATTGGAAGACGAATCCGAACCGCTCTCGTCGCAGAGTGCTCAGGTCGTCGTCGGAGAGTGTCGAGAGCGCGACTCCGTCGAACGAGACCGTGCCGTTCGACGGAGCCAGCACCCCTGCCAGGCAGTACAGCAGCGACGACTTTCCCGAGCCGCTGCTTCCCATGATGGCCGTCACCTCCCCGCGCTTCAGCGAGAAGTCCGCGCCACTGACGGCCTTCTGCGTTCCGTAGAAGAGATCCACGCCCTTAGCGCGGAGAATGGCTTGCATCCTGGTGTGACTCCCTCGCATGCGGAGGGCGCACGCAGGCGGCCTCCGGAACCTTCGACGTTCGGAACGGCTACGGGCGGAGTGACTCCGGGCGCAGGTAGTGCAAGGTATCGGCACAATTGTCCGGGCGAAGGGACCCGCGGTCGCGGCAGACGCGGAGCCACGCCTCGTTCGTGTACTGGGCGGCGCCGTCGTAGATCACCTTCTTCAGAGTGACGGTCTTCCTCTGCGTGCCGTAGAGGCGGCTCCAGCTGTAGCCCTCGACCTTGGACTCCACGTAGACGTTGTGGCCGTCCGTGGCATCGTCGTCCTTGAGCTTCACCTCAAAGTTGAAACCGCCATGGTTCTGTCCCCTGAGCTCCCACTTGTACTTGCCCGTGGCGATCACACCTCGGGTGTCCATGCGCGGCAGGTTGTGCCACCCATCGGCCGCAGCCGCCCCCGCCCCACCCAAGAACAACCCCGCCGCAACCGCCACCGTCGCCAACTTCCGCATGCTTCCTCCAACTTGAGAGAGCCCCCACTGGGGTGTTGCGGAAAGTGTTCCAGCGATTACGGAGAGCTTCATCCGCCGTAACGTCTCTGCCGCCCCGGACCCCCCGAACCGGTGACATCACCACACGAGTCGGGCCATCGGGCGGTCCCGGAAACGCCGAAGGCCCCGGCCGGTTTCCCGGGCGGGGTCCTCCGTGCGCTTGCTGGTGTGGCGGCGGGGTCAGCCGACGAGTTCCCGCTTGTCGGCGGCGACCTCCGCGCCCTCCACGTCCGTGCCGTCCGCGGCCTCCGTCTCCGCCGCGCCCGGCTTCGTGTTGCGCATGACCACCGCCGCCAGGACCGCCGCGGCGAGGACGCCGATCGCGCTGATCGTGAAGGTGGCCGACATCGAGGTCGTGAAGGCCTCCCGGGCCGTGTTCATCAGGCCCGCGTCGCCCTGCGCCGCCGCCAGGGCGCCGCCGATCGAGCCCTTCGCCTGCTCCGAGGCGTCCGCCGGCATCTCCGCGGCGAAGCGGCTCGACAGGAGCGAGCCGAGGATCGCGATGCCGAGCGCGGTGCCGGCCTGCTGGATCGTGTCGTTCAGGGCCGAGCCGACGCCCGCCTTCTCCGCCGGGATCGTGCCCATCAGGGCGCCGACCGCGGCCGGCATCGCCAGGCCGGCACCGAGGCCGAGCAGGCCGAGGGCGACGGCCGGGACGGTGAAGCCGGAGGAGGCGTCGACCGTGGTCAGCAGGCCGAACGAGGCGGCCATGGTGAGCAGTCCGGCCAGGACCAGGGCGCGGTAGCCGAGCTTCGCGGCGAGCCCGGCGCCGGCGGCGTTGCCGATCAGGGCGGCGACGGCCAGCGGCATGAAGGCGAGGCCCGCCTTCACCGGCGAGTAGCCGAGGACGAACTGCAGGTACTGGGTGAGGACGAGCAGCAGGCCGCCGTTGCCGATCTGGACGAGAGTGAGCGAGAGCGAACCACCGCTGAAGTTGCGGTTCTTGAAGAGGACCAGCGGGACCATCGGCGACGGGGTGACGTTCTCCCAGATCACGAATCCGGCGAGAGCGGCGACCGCGACCACCAGGGTGATCGCCCCACGGCCCTCGAAGGCGCCGTGCTGCGGAATCTCGATGATCCACCAGATCAGGGCGGTCATGCCGATCGCGGACAGCACCGCGCCGAGCGGGTCCGGCTTCTGCCACGGGCCCTTCGACTCCGGCATGAGGGTGAGAGCGGCGATCACGGCGAGCACGACGACCGGGACGTTGATGAGGAAGATCGACTGCCAGGAGAAGTGGTCGATCAGCACACCGCCGAGGATCGGGCTGCCGACGAGGCCGAGCATGGACACCGAGCCCCAGGCCGCCATCGCCTTGCTGCGCTCGTCCTCCTCGAAGACGGTGATGAGGATCGACAGCGTCGAGGGCATGATCAGCGCTCCGCCGACGCCCATCGCGATGCGTACGGCGATGACCTCACCGGGGTCGTTCGAGAAGGTCGCCGCCAGCGACGCCAGGCCGAAGAGCAGCAGGCCGATGATCATGACCTTCCGCCGGCCGAACCGGTCGCCGAGGCTTCCGGAGGTGAGCAGGAGTCCGGCGAAGACCAGGATGTACGAGTCGAGGATCCACTGGATGTCCTGGGCGCTCGCGCCGATGTCCTCGGTCATCGAGGGCACCGCGACCGTCAGCGCCATGCTGTCGACGACCAGGACCAGCGTGCTGAGGCACAGCACGACGAGGATCCACCAGCGGCGTGGATTGCGGACGGTTTCCATGGGAGTTCCTCTCGGGCGAAGCGCACGGTGTTCCTTCGGTGCGAACACTGTACGCAGACGCGTACGCCGTGCGCAACCCTTCAATCCGTACGCAGCGGCGCACGCTGTGCGCAGAGCCCGACTCCTGTACGCTCGATGCGAACGCTGTACGCACTCGGGTATGGATGAGTACGGACGCGTATGCGCCTGTACGTACCTGTACGCACCGAAGGAGGATCATGGCCGCCAAGTCGAACCCGATCCCGTCCGTCTGGGCCCGGCAGCAGGCCGCGCCCGATCAGCCCGCGCTCAGCCGCGCCGCGATCGTCCGCGAGGCGATCGTGATGCTGGACGCCGACGGCACCGAGGCGCTGAGCATGCGCAAGCTCGGCGCCCGCCTGAACGCCGGCGCCACGTCCCTCTACCGGCACGTCGCGACCAAGGACGAGCTGATGGAGCTCGCGGTCGACGAGGTCTTCGGCGAGATCGTCGTACCTCCCGTCGACAGTCCGGACTGGCGCGCCGCCGCGACCGAGGCCGCCGGCTCGTTCCGCGCGACGGCGCTGCGCCACCCCTGGCTGGCCTCGGTCCTCGGCCAGGCGGGCCTCGCCTACCTGGGGCCCAACCTCATGGCGTACTCGGAACGGATGGCCACTCTCTTCACGAACGTCGGCTTCCCCGAGCCGAGCCGGGCGATCGAGACCCTCCTGACGTACGTCATCGGGATGAGTACGACGGAGGCCGCCTGGCTCACGACGGTCGCCCGCTCCGGTGACACGGAGGTCGAGTTCATCGCCCGCTTCACCCCCGCCGCCCAGCAGGCGGCGGCCGGACACGACTACCTGGTCGCGGCGTACGAGGCGTCCCTGAACGTCGATCCGGTCGAGATCCGCGACGCGAAGTTCACGTACGGCCTGGAGGTCGTCCTGGACGGCCTCGCCCTGCGCCTCCCGCGCTGACCCGCCGGTACGCACCGGTACGCACCGGCGCGACGAAGGGCGCGACCGGTGCCGGGCGCGCCCTTCGTCGTGCGTACGGATCGTGGTGCGCGCGGCGCGGTGCCGTCAGTAGGCGAGCGCCTCGTCGAGGCTGTTCAGCCAGTGCGTGACCTTGGCGTCGTCGGTCTTGTACGTGTCGGCCGGGAGCGTCAGGATCGCCGGACTGCCGACCGAACCGGACGCGTCGCGCGAGTCGAAGTGCACGCCGAGCCGGGACGTGGTGCGGCCGTTGGCCTCCTCGCCGGTGCGCTCGCCGATCAGGATGACGGAGGCGTAGGCGGACTGGCCCGGGGCGAGCCGGATCACGCTCTGCTGCTGGGTGCCGTCGTCGATGGCGGTGGCGGCCTGCTCGTCGTCGAAGCGGAGCAGCGGCGCCCGGTACAGGTCGCAGGACGCGGGGCCCTTGTTGGTGGCGGTGAGCAGCAGGTGGTTGATGGGGCGCGAGGGCCGGTTGACGACGACCCTGGTGTTGTCGCCGGTGCAGGTGACGACCTTGGCCTGATCGCCGCCCGGCTTCTTGGTGCCACCGGTGGTCTGCTTGCCGTCGGTGCTCGTCCCGCCGTTGGCGCCCGCGCTCGTTCCGCTGTTCGTGCCTCCGGCGCTCTCCTTGCCGCCGGAGTCGGTGCCACCCGTGCCCGACTGGCCGGACGAGGGCGCAGGAGCGACCGTCGACGTGGCGGACGGGCTCTTGCCCGACGCTTCGGCGGACGGTGCCTTGCCGGTCTCCGTGCCGCCGCAGGCGGTGGTGAGGAGAGCGGCGGTCATGACGGTGGCGGCGAGGGCGGTGCGGCGGACGGTGAAGGTACGCATGAGGTTGTTCCCCGTTGTGTGAGTGGTGGTGACGGTCAATCAGCGGAAGCGCCCGGCTGATCGGTGGAAGCGCCCGGCCCGAGTGGCGGCGCTGCACTCACCTTGCGTGCCGCCTTCGCATTCGCACCAGCAGCCGGGGACAATGTCGTAGGCGCGAATGCGCAGAGTGGGGTTGACCTGGGGAAACGTCTTCCCCCTGGAACGCCTGCCTGGGACGTCGAACGGCAATGGCGAACGGCACGGCGAACGGCACGGCGAACGGCACGGCGAACGGAAGGCTGCTCGGGGTGGGGATGCAGAGTGATGATCTGGCGGGTTTCCTACGGGAATTGAAGGAACGGTCAGGGCTCAGCTACGGCACCCTCGCCAAGCGCCTGCACATGAGCCCGTCGACGGTGCACCGCTACTGCAACAGCGATGCCGTGCCGACGGACTTCGCGCCCGTGGAGAAGATCGCCCGGCTCTGCGGGGCGCAGCGCGAGGAGCTGCTGCGGCTGCACCGTCTGTGGATCGTCGCGGACGAAACCCGCCGCCGGGCCAGGTCCGCGGCGGCAGGACCCGCGGTGGAGAAGTCCCCTTCGGGCTCTGAGCGGCCGACGGAGCCGAAGGGGCCGACGGAACGGACAGAGGCCGACCCGCAGCAGCATCAGGAGCAGCAACAGCAACAGGAGCAGGAGCAGCAGAACCCGCATTCGGAGCCGACCCCCGCCCCCGACACCGATCCCGCCTCCGCCCCCGACACCGATCCCGCCCCCACCCCCGCCCCGGACCTTGATCCCGCCCCCGCCCCCACCCCCGAGTCGCTACGGGACGAGGCGGCGTCGGCGCCCCAGGAACCCACCACCGCCCCGGCGTCCCGCCGGCGCCGGTTGCCGTGGCCGTTGACCGCCGCCGCGGCGATGGTCGTCGTCGCGGCCATCGGTACCGCGGTCGTCTGGACCAACACGCACGACACTTCGCGCGCGGGCGACCGGCCCGCCGAGGGCCCCGAGGCCTCGTCCTCGGCGGCTCGTACCCCCGGCGGCCCGGCCACGGGCGACGCGAAGCCCAGCCGTACGACGTCGAGCACACCGACCCCCGGCGGGCCGTCGACCGGTACGCGTACGGACGCCCCGGGGAAGACGGGCGGGGCCGGGGACGAGTCCCTTGAGGTGCCGGTGGCGGCGAGCGTCAACCCGTACGTGTGGAAGGACCCGTGCAGTCAGTTCTACGTCGTGGACCAGGGCCCGAAGGTCGTGCCGCCGCCGCCCTCCCAGCAGAACGCGCGCGGCTGGGTCACCGCCCTCGGCGGGGTGCCCGGGGGCGAGGTGGTGATCGACGTGTCGCTTCAGGGGCTCGGCGACGACACCGTCGTCCTCAACGCCCTGCACGTACGGACGGTCGAGACGTCCGAGCCGCTGCGGGGCAACGTGTACGCGATGGGCGTCGGCTGCGGCGGGGACGCCCGCATGCAGAGCCTGGACATCAACCTGGATGCGGCCCAGCCGCGGCCGGTCCCCGTGGCGGGGTGGAAGGGCGACCGGTACGTCCCGGCGTCGGACTTCCCGTACACGGTGTCCGCGAGCGACCCGCAGGTCCTGACGATCACCGCGCACACGCGGGGCCGGAGCGTGCGGTGGTACCTGGAGCTGGAGTGGAGCAGCGGCGAACGCAGCGGAGTGCTCCGGGTGGACGACCGGGGCAAGCCGTTCTCGACGAGCGCCACGGCGAACATGCCGACGTACCAGTTCCCCTTGGGGTCGAGCGCCTGGGAGCCGTATCAGTTCGGGTGACAGGTGATCGGCCCGTGGCCCGCAACCGGCGGCCGGTGTCCGCGACCCCCCACCTGTCACCGGCCGCCGACCTGTCACCGACCCCTCACCTGTCACCGGCCCCTCACCTGTCACCGGCCCCCCACCTGTCACCGGCCGCGACCTGTCACCGACCCCCCACCTGTCACCGGCCGCGACCTGTCACCGGCCGCCGACGTGTCACCGGCGGCGCGGGAGTCGCGCGCCACGCCATCCCGGGATGCCGGGGGAGTAGGCGCTCACGGGCCGCGGCATCCTGTACCGCCTGAAGGTCAGCGGCTCCACGGCGACGGTCGTCGATCACCGCGACTCTGCCCGCAGAAGCCGGTTCTTGGCGTGGGCCTCACTCCTGCCTATGGCGCAGATCCGCAAGCGCGGCTCCCAGCCGTCGTACACCCTCGGTCAGCTCGGCGTGGTCGGAGGTGGCGGCGAACCCGATGCGCAGGTGAGCCGCCGGCGGCTCGGTGGCGAAGTAGCGGCTGCCGGCGCTCACGGCCACGCCGCGTTGCCGGGCGGCGTTCGTCAGTACGGTGTCGTCCACGCCGGGCGGCAGGCGCACCCACAGGTGGAGTCCGCCCGTAGGCAGCGCGCCCAAGGCCGCGCCGGGGATTTCCTGGGCGACCGCGGCGGCCAGCACGGCGCACCGCTCCCGGAGCGCCATGCCGAGGGAGCGGACGTGCCGGTCCCAGGACGGGGAGCTGAGTACCTCGAGCGCGGCCTCCTGCAGCGGGCGGGTGACGAAGAAGTCGTCGACCAGGCGCACCGCCCGCATCCGCTCCATCACCGGCCCGCGGGCCACCAGTGCGCCGATCCGCAGGCTGGGTGCCGCGGGCTTGGTGAGTGAGGTGACGTAGACGACTGTGCCGTCGCGGTCGTCGGCCACCAGTGGCCGCGGCACGGCGCCGCCGTGTCCCAGATGCCGCGCGAAGTCGTCCTCGATCACGAACGCGCCCGAGGCGCGCGCCACATCGAGGACCTGGCTGCGCCGTTCGGGCGCCAGCACAGTGCCGGTCGGGTTCTGGTAGGTCGGCTGGCAGTACAGCAGTCGTGCGCCGGTCATCGCGAACGCGTCGGCCAGCAGGTCGGGTCGGACGCCGTCGGCGTCGAGCGGTACCGGCACCGGCCGCAGCCCGGCGGCGCGGGCCGCGGCCAGAGCCCGGGGATAGGTGGGTGACTCCACCAGGACCGGGCTGCCGGGCGCGGCGATGGCCCGGAACGCGATCGACAGCGCGCTCTGCCCGCCCGCGGTGACGAGTACGTCCTCCGGTGCCACACTGCCGCCGATGATGTGGCCGAACACGGTGCGCAGCGCCATCAGGCCGCCGGCCGGGGCGCGGTCCCAGGCGTCCGGACGGCGTGCCGCCCGCGCCAGCGCCGCGCTCAGGGCCCGGGCGGGCTGGAGCGACCGGTGCACATAGCCGCCGTCCAGGGTGATCGTCCCGGCCGGTGGCGGGCCGAGCGGGTCGGCGATCAGGTGGGTGTCGACGGCGCGGTCGGTGAGGGCGACCGTCTGCCAGGCCGTGTCGCCGGCGGTCGCTTCGTCGCCGAGCCGGGTGCGCTGCGCCACGTACGTACCGCTGCCCGGGCGGGTCACCACCGCGCCCTCGGCGGCCAGTGCGGCGATGGCCCGCGCCACGGTCGCGGGGCCGACCCGGTACTCCTTGATCAACTCCCGGCTGCTCGGCAGCCGGTCGCCGGGCGCAAGCCGGGAGAGCAGCGTACGGAGACTGTCGGCCAAGTCGCCAGAAGTGCTACCGTCGTTCATGAGAGACAACAGTAGCGCTTCTGGTCCTGGTCAGGAAGCACTTCAGCTGGACGTCGCCGCTCTGCGGGCCGACACTCCGGGGTGCCGGCAGGTCATCCACTTCAACAACGCGGGCTGTGGCCTGCCGGCAGCCCCGGTCCTCGACGCGATGGTCGGCCATCTGAACCTCGAAGCCCGGATCGGTGGTTACGAGGCTTCGGCCGCCCGAGCCGCCGAAGTCCGCGAGTTCTACACGGAGATCGCCGCCCTCATCAACACCACGCCCGACAACATCGCCTTCGCGGGCAGCGCCACCCACGCCTACTCCAACGCCCTGTCGTCGATCCCGTTCGAGGCCGACGACGTCATCCTCACCACCCGAGACGACTTCGTCTCCAACCAGATCGCCTTCCTGTCCCTGCGCAAGCGATTCGGCGTACGCATCGTCCACGCGCCGGACGCGCCCGAGGGTGGGGTCGACGTGGAGGCGATGGCCGCGCTGATGCGGACCCACAACCCGCGCCTGGTGTCCGCCACCCATGTCCCCACCAACTCGGGTCTGGTCTCACCGGTTGCCGAAATCGGCCGTTACTGCCGCGAGTTGGACCTGCTCTACCTGGTCGATGCCTGCCAGTCGGTGGGACAGTTCGTCATCGACGTGGAAGAGATCGGCTGCGACTTCCTCACCGCCACCTGCCGCAAATTCCTCCGCGGCCCGCGCGGCTCCGGATTCCTGTACGTCTCCGATCGCGTACTGCGCGCGGGCCACGAACCGCTGTTCATCGACATGCACGGTGCCCGCTGGACCGAGCCGGGCGGCTACGAGCCCGTCGGGACGGCGGCCCGGTTCGAGGAGTGGGAGTTCCCCTACGCCACGGTCCTCGGCAGCGCCGCCGCGACGCGCTATGCCCGCAAGGTCGGCATCGAGGCCATCGAGCAGCGCACCCCGGCGCTCGCGGCCCGGCTGCGCGACCGGCTCGCACCCATACCCGGGGTGCGCGTGCTCGACCGCGGCCCGCGTCTCGCCGCGCTCGTCACCTTCGGCGTGGAGGGCTGGGAGCGGCAGCCGTTCAAGGAGGCCATGGACGCCCGCTCCATCAACTCGGCCCTCAGCTTGCGTGAGTTCGCGCAGTTCGACTTCGGGGACAAGGGCGTCGACTGGTGCCTGCGCCTGTCGCCGCACTACTACAACACCGAGGAGGAGGTGGACCACGTCGCCGACGCGGTCGCGGACCTCGCCGGCCAGGGGCGGCGATGACCGCCACGGAGACGCGCACCGTGGAAAGGTCCACGGAAAGCCTCTGGCGCAACGGCGACTTCCTCAGGTTCTGGCTCGGCGAGACCCTCTCGCTCCTCGGCGCCCAGGTCACGAACCTGGCCCTGCCGCTGACCGCGATCATCGCCTTCGGCGCCACCGACGAGCAGGTCGGTGTCCTGCGCTTCCTGCAACTCGTCCCGTACCTCGGACTCGCCTTGGTCTTCGGGGTGTGGGTGGACCGCGCCAGGCGTCGGCGGATCATGCTCGGCGCGAACCTCGTCCGGATGATCCTGCTGGCCCTCGTGCCCGTCCTGTACTGGACGGACGCGCTCAGCATGGGATCGCTCCTTGTGATCGCCTGCGCCGTCGGCGTCGCCTCGGTGCTGTTCGACGTGAGCTGGATGTCGTACGTGCCCACCCTGGTGCGCGATCCCAAGCACTATGTCGAAGCCGGCGCCAAGATGGGGATGAGCTCATCGGCGGCCGACGTGGCGGGACCCGGGCTCGCCGGTGTCCTGATCGGCGCCCTGACCGCACCCGTGGCGCTGATCGTGGACGCGTTCTCCTATCTGGTGTCCCTGGTCTCGCTGCTACTCATCCGCACCCCCGAGCCCCGCCCCCAACCCCAGGCCGCACGACGGCACGTGCCGACCGAACTCCGGGACGGCCTGCGCTGGGTCCTGAAGAACCCGGTCCTGCGGTCCCTCGCGCTCATCGGGTTCTGCTGCAACTTCTCCATGGTCACCGTGTGGACCATGTTCCTGCTGTACGGAACACGCGACCTGCACCTGGACTCGACCACCCTCGGCGGCGTCTTCGCCACCGCCTCCGTGGGCGGACTGATCGGCGCGGCGATCTCCCGCAAGGTCATCCGGCGCTTCCGGCTCGGTCGTGTCTACCTGGTCGCCCAGTCGGCCCTTCTCGTCGGCCCGATGCTGATCGTCCTGGCCACCGGCCCCCGGCCGGTGATGGTGGGGATGTTCGTCCTCTCCTTCTTCACGACCTACCTCGGGCTCGGCGTCGCCGGCGTCATCATCGTCAGCCTGCGGCAGGCCAGTACCCCGCAGTCGATGATGGGCCGGATGACGGCGGTCTTCCGCACCCTGCTGTTCGGCGGCGGCGCACTCGGCGGCCTGTCCGCGGGTCTGCTGTCCGGCCGGGTCGGCGCCCAGGACGCGTTGACCGTGGCGGCGATCGGATCCGCCGCCGTGCTGATCGCGCTCGTCCTCTCCCCCGTGAGCCGACTCCATGGCCTTCCAGCGCCACCGGAAGACCCCCTCACGGCGGCAGCGAACGGGCAGGCCGGGGGCTGAGACCACCGAAGCCGGCAGACTGCGGAGCCGGGATCTCCATCTCGGCTCCGCAGCATGCTTCTGACCCGTAGCTCTGGCCGGATCGGTCAGTGGTGGCCATTCCGGCCGCTACCAGGCCCCGAAGGGGCGGGGCCGGCCGCGGGCGATCGCCGGGGTTGCGGTACCTGGCTGCTGTACCGCAGGATCCAGACGGGGGTGACCATGGAACGGCATGTGCTGGAATCGCTGTTGGCCGGTGACGACGAGGCGTCCGTGATAGCTCTGGCCCTCCTCCGGAGCGGCGCCACCTACAGCGTGGGAGACCGGGCACAACCCGCTGGCGCGCACGCTGGAGTCTTCAACCGCCGACTTCAGCGCATGCGGATGCACGGATTCGAACCACTTGGGCTGGCACGAGCAGTGCAGCTCGTCCGCGAACACGGCCGGCCCGTGCGCACAGGGCTGATCGATTCTGCCGATCGGACATGGACGTCCCTGCTCTTCCTCACCGAGGACGGCAGTGCGCTGGTTGCCTGCGCCAGCTGGCCGCGGGTTGTCAGGGAACCACCGCTTTAGGAGTTCGATCGGAGGTCGCCCGGAGCGCTTCACCACAGGACGGCACAGCCACCTCCAACCGCCCTGGACCGCTGGTGTTCTCGGACGTTGATGTCAGCCCTGGCGCGAACGAGACCAGAACTGAGACCAGCCTGCGCCGGTTAGCGGTGACCACTGCGAAACGGTCGGAGCCGATCAGGTGAGTGACAAATCACTGCCTTGGAGTGCTTGCCCCGCGATGGCGGCGATCTGTCCGACCTGCTCTCGCAGCCGGGCGAGTTCTGAGGTCTGCTGCCGTCCTGCCGCGATCTCGGACAGGGCGGCGATGACGGTCTCCTCGTGGCCGCTGGTACCGAGCACCTTGGCGGCCCGGCGGAGCAGAGCGGCGTTCACGCTGACCAAGTGGCTCGACTCCGCTGCGGACGGGATTGCGGGCCCAGGGGCCGGCCTGGCCTTGCGGCGGGACGAGGAAGGCGCCGGAGCAGGCGTGGGTTCGGCCGCCGGCGGGGGTTCGGTCGCAACGGTGTCGGGGCTGCCGAGCACTGTGACCACCGGCTTTCGATAGCAGACACCTCTACCCGCCTTGGTTGTGTAGACGACGAGCCCCAGGGTGAGGTCGCAGATGGCCGGGCCGTTGACCCGTTCCAGCGCGTCCGTCAGGTCGGAGAGCTGCGCGGCCATTTGCCACGAGCTGGTCATGAAGCGGAATTCGCCGAGCGCGGGTTCTGCTGCGATCCGGAAGGTGAGGCCGATGGACGGCATCGGGCCGCGGCCCTCTCTTGCGGCCAGCTTTCGGTCCTCGAGTCGTGGAGGGCAGCCGCATGGACGGCCCTTCTTCTCTTCTGGCGACAGGAACTCCTAGCCGTCACATTGGTGGACGATCCCCTTGCTGCCCCAGAGGACCATGTGAGCCGCCACCGCGTCAGGCCCATCCATGAGTACACGTACCGTCTCGACCTTTGTCAGGACCTCGTGGGCAAGTTCACCTCCCCCTTCGTTTGGTTGAGGCTGGCCGCCCAGGAGGCCGGCGACGGGGGCGGCTACCTCTGCGTCATCGGTCGTGACACGCCAAGCGTCCAGAGCCTGAGGGCACCCCTCGGCCGAACGTCCTGTGCGGAAGCGACCGACTGGGGTGAGTGCGCTCTGCGTCATTCGGGATCCTCGGTGGAGCGGAGTGTGGACAAGGCGGCAGCCAGTTCCCTGAAGCGGGCTCACGTTCCGTGCTGCAACGCCGACGACGGTGCGGCGTTCACCATTGTTCTCCCACCGGGCGGCAGTGCGGGAGATGCTCAGACTTGGCGGCAGAGGGCCGTCAGGGTGATCAGTTGGACGACCGGATCGGCCCGCGCCGGCCGTCCTGACCTGTGGCTGAGCGGGGGAATTGACGGTGCTGGGCGGGGAGAATGAGACCAGAACCGAGACCAGGGCGCCGTGTCATACATTCTTGACGACGATGGTGCCTGGGAGGAGCTTTTCCAGGTCGTCGATGTCCGAGGTGAAGACGGTGACCTGTCCCTTCTGCTGTCGGGCAATGACGGCGAGCACGGCGTCGATCGCGTACTTATGGCCGTGCAGCTTGGCATCGGCCAGGAGCCGGCGCGCCTCGCGGGCCTCGTCCTTGCCGATGTCGGCGACTTTGAGCCGCGACAGCACCCAGTCCCAGCGCTGCTCGGTGGTTCTGCCGTCGTACGCCTCGACCAGTGTCATGGGAGACGTCACCACCTCGGCCTCACCTGCTGCCGCGAGTTCGAGCCAGGCGATCATCTTCCGGTCGCCGCGCACGGCCAGGGACAGGGCCTCGCAGTCGAGTACGAAGACGCGCAGTGGTCGCTGCCTGTGTTCACCGGCGCGCTTCTTCACGCGGCCTCTCCGGCGTCATGCCCTCCGGCGGTGCGGCGGCGCTCGTGCTCGGCGTCGAGATCGCGCAGTCCCGCGAGGGCTGCTGCGCGCTCGTCCTCGGTGACCGGCCCGTGTTCCTCCTGCAGCCAGTCGACCAGCTCCAGAAGCCGGTCCCGATCGCGCTTGAACCGCAGTGCTTCGGCTACATACGCCGAAAGTCCCCGCTCAGCTGCGTCGGCGCGGATCTCGTCGAGGAGATCTTCGGGGATCGTCACCGTGACTTTTTTGGTGGCCATACAAGAGACCATACTCCTGGTGTAAGTGCCCTTACCAGTCACGGAAACAGGCAGGCTCGGGAGGCGGATGGTTGATCCCGGAGCCTTCCCTGCCGTTGACCGCTGGGCACCTCGTTTCACTCGGTCACCCCGTTGCGTTCACTCCCGCCAGCGCACTCAGCGACTGGTGCGGATAGATGCCCTTCGGGGCGGTGAGCCTCATGCCGTTGGCGGAACCATAAGAGGAGGGGCCGTGTCCCTGCTGCCTTCGGCAGACGTCTTCAGGTCGATCGAGCTAAAGGTTTCGCAGTTGCTCAGAGGACAGTTGGTCTGTCCGCATGCGCCCGGGGAGAGGTGTTCGGCGGGCGAGCACCTCACGCTCTCGGAGGCCAAGGACGCGGCGGCGCGAGATGCCGCTGACGGGGCCCTGCGGGATGCGCTGTGGCGATGCGTAGGCCGCGATGCCCATGTGACCTGCCGAACTTGGCTCAGCGGAGCCAGTTGCTCGCTCTGTATTTCGTCATCCCCTATCTCCGGAAGTCGGCCGGGAGAGTGTCGAGCACGCTCTGCGTCGACGTCGCCGAGGTGAGGTCGGCCATGGTGTTCGGTGCGTTGTACGGTCTGGCGCTGGTCACCGAAGGCGACGACGTCCGTGACGAGATCGTCCGATCCGCCAATGCGGCTGGCTGGGCGGTGGAACGGGCTGATCCGGCTGAGCGCACGATGGATCCGCACAGCCTTGTCCACTGCGCGAGCCATTTTGATGGCGGATACTCCCCGATCCGCAACGAGTCGGACATCCAATTGGTCGACGAGATGAACCCTTTGTCGTGGGAGCGCATCAGCGGCGAACGCATGGGCGCTACCTTGCACCGCCTCGGGCTCTTGGGCGAGTTCCTCGCCGCGGGTTCGGAGCAGGTTGCCGAGGGCGAGTCCGACGAACTCGACGGACCGCAGAAGCAAGCCGAGTGAACGCGGACGCAAGGCGACTGTCGCAGTGGCTGGCCGAGCCAGTGCCCTTGCGCACGGTGGCAGATCTCCTCGGAGTCGACGCGGCGAGGGCGTCTGGACTGGTGAGGGCGAATCGCTTCCCATGCCGTGTCACGAAGGTGAAGGGCAAGTACGTGGCCTCTGTCGCCGATGTGATGGCGGCCATGGGGATCGATGATCCGATCATGCGGACCGGCGACCTGCTGGCCGGAGCCGAGTTCGCGGGGCGATGGGAGTGAGGGGCGGTCGCCGGAGGCTGAGTGAAGCGTCAGGGGGTCGGGCCGTGCAAGCGGCCGGGCCCTCTGAGCGGGTGGTGGGAAGCGGCGTGAAGAGCATGCACGCTTCGTCATGCCGTCTAGAATGTCGCATTTGTCGGACGTAGATGAGGCTGTGACTGAGCAAACTGAGACCACGCACGAAGAAGGGCCCCGCTGCAAGCAGCGGGGCCCTTCGACTTCGTGCCCGGTGAGGCACTGGCGGAGGATACGAGATTCGAACTCGTGAGGGGTTGCCCCCAACACGCTTTCCAAATGTTCGTACCGGGGTCCGGCGGGGGCCGTAGGCGTCCTGACCTGCGGCGGAGCGTTCGCGGTAGCCCCGTCCGGACGGGTCCGGACAGGTGTGAACGAGACCAGAAGTGAGACTACGAACAGAGCAGAGCTCGGCCTCCTTCTGCCTTACTTGCCGGTGTCCGGTCCGTACCACTGAAGGGCCTGGCCGGTGACCGCCGCGATGCATTCGAAGTCGCGGTCGCAGTGCAGGAGCGTCAGCCCTTGCAGTTCCGCCGTAGCGGCCACGACCAGATCCACGGCTCCAGCGCTGCGGTGCTGTCCTCGCTTGGTGAGCGCTTCCTGTACCTGCCAGGCGCGGTCGTAGGCGCGGTCATCGACCGGCACCCATCCGAACAGCAGGCGCATGTCCTCGATGCCTTGGGCGCGGTCTGCCGCGGAGCGGGCGCTGTAGAAGAATTCGAGCTCCGTGATCGGGCACGTCGCGATGAGCCCGGCGGCGGCTGCCTGGTCCCAGCCGAACTGCTCGGCGTCGGTGCGCATGAAGCGTGCCAGGGCGCTGGTGTCGATCAGGAACTGCGCGGCGTTCACCGACGGTAATCGCCCTTCTCCTGGAAGAGCTCCAGGTCGAAGGCACCGTCGGCGGAGGCCGCGCGCAGTCGGGCGAGTGCGAGCGCCCTCCGCCGGTTTTCGAGTACCTCGCGCAGCGCGGTGTTGACCGTCTCCTTCTTGGTGCTGGTGCCGAGTGCTCGGGCGACATCGGCCAGCAGCTCGTCGTCGAGGTCGATCACGGTTCGACTCATGGGGCATCCCTCCTGATATCACCTGTGCCATCAAATATATCTCGATGGATGACCGGTGTCCCGGCTTTCCTCGGGGAGTGATGCCGCCGCTCCTCGGCGTGGGCGTACGCCAGGTCGTCTGCCTACGCCGGCATGACACTGTGGATACGGGAGAGCGTGAAGACGCGTTCGGCGTCGCGCAGGTGGCACCACGCTTCCAGGTAGGGCGGGTCGAGTTCGAGGCGGCCGAGGGTGCGCACGGTGCGGCTGCCCGAGGCGGGGACGTACTCGACGGTGATGGCCGTGCCCGTGTCGATGGCGTGGGCGAGCTGGCGGACGTCTGTGTACGTCAGCTGCTTTGCGTATCCGGCGACGATCTCCTCGGTGTCCGTGCCGAAGGGGACTCCGTTGCCGGATGGGTCGGGCTTCGGAGCGGTCGGCGGGGTGGCCAGCAGCCGGACCGCCAGGCCGAACGAGCCGACTGCGGCAGGCTCCTTCGCCGTCCGGTGTGCTGAGCGTCCGGTGCCGGCCTTCGTGGTGGCCTTCCGAGGGGCAGGAACGGCGGCGGCCCGTCGAGGCGGCACCTTCTCGATGCGTACGGTTCCGTCCGCGGCCTCGGCGACGGGCGCATAGCCCTGGTTCCGGAGCGCGGCGAGGGTCTTGTCGGGCGAGCTGCCGCTGACGAGCACCGTCGGGGCGAGCTGCCGCAGCCCGAGCGCGGCGAGTGCCTGGTGGGCGGCGAGCTCGGCCAGGAGCGCGGGTTCGTCGCTGTGGATGACGCAGGCGGCGGGGGCGATGCGCATACGGCCGTGACGACGGGCGGCGTCGGCGATGAGATAGGACAGGGGCTGCGGCAGGGGGCCGTCGGCGACGGCGGTCAGCTCGGCCGAGATCTCGTCCGAAGCGCGACCGGTGTCCAGGGCGCGGCGGACGCTGTCGGCGCTGAAGCGCCATACCGAGGCCGTGCCGCTGGTCTCCCGGTCGGCGGTCGAATCCAGGAGCTCGGCCAGGCGTGCGGAGGGCGTACCGGTGACGATGGCGGTGAGGTCGCCACCGAACCGGGCCGTTCTCGTGGCCTCCGGCAGCAGCCGTCGACATGCGACGGCCAGTTCCTCCCGGTCACCGGTCACCAGGGCCGCACCGAGCCGGGAGAGTGCGCCTCGGGCGATGACGCCCGTCAGCTCGGCCTCGCGGACCGCTGCGGCGCAGGGCGTCTCGTCGTGGAACGACAGATGAGCGAGCGGACGGTGCCAGGCGACGAGCGGACCCAGATCGGTGCCGACCTGCACACCCTGACCCTCCGGAAGCGCGGCCGCCGCTGCGAGCAGCCCGCGCCGGGCCTGCAGGCAGGCGCTGCAGCGAGGAGCTCCGGCCACGGCAGGAAGCGACTTGTTGTCCTCGTCGCGGGACTGCGAGGGAGTGAACTGCAGGTTCCACCATGCGTGAAGCAGGTCGGCGAACTGCGCTGCCGGTTCCTGCGCCACCCAGGTGTCGTATACCGCGGTGGGTGCGATGCGGTCGCCGTCGGCGCCCAGCAACCCTACCGAGTGGGCGATCTCCAGGGTGATGCGTACCACCGCGTCATCGGCCTGCGCGGCCTTGCCGATCCGCCCCAGTTCACGCGCGCCGATCCCGCCGGACTTCAGCCGGGCCGGTGGAGCAGCCGAGCAGGCCGACAGGACCGAGGCGGCGTGGGCGGCGAACGCCGTGGCCGCCGCCGCTGCCTCCCGTTCCACCTCCACCGCGGGGACGGGCACCAGCTCCGCCACGGGCGGTACGGGGTCGAACGGCGCACGCCAGTCCGGCCCGCGCAGCGCGAGCGTCACTTCGGCGGGCATGCGGGCGGGCCCGTATCCGTGGCGGTTGCGGATCAGGAACCCCCTGTCCAGGGCCCATCGCTCACCCGGCTGGACATTGGCCATGGGGGCTCCGAACACGACGAATTCCGTGTGTTGTGGTGCGGACTTCGCCCGTCGCTCCAGCAGCTGCCGGGCGGCCGAAGGGGCCTTCGCGATCACTGCGGCGACGCGCTGCGGATCGCCATGGTGTTCCAGGACAGCAGCCGTGCGCTGCTGCCTGGTGCCGGGCGGCTTGATGCCCAGTGCCACGAGCATGCCGCGCAGCTCCTCGGAGGTCACGCCTTCCAGCAGCTCCTCCAGCGGTGCGTCCAGCCCGAGAGGCGCGTCCCACGCCTGCCGCAAGGGGGCGGCCATGTGGAGGTTCCCGTCGCCGTCCGGCCAGACCAGTGCGTGATCGGCCAGAGCCTCCAGCACGGCGTCCAGTTCCCGAGCGGCAGTGGGTGGCGTCGCTCCCAGTGCCCTCGCCAGGGCGCCGCGCGACAGGGATGCTCCCAAGGCGGCCAGGGCCTCGGCCACTTGGAGGCAGGGCAGCGGTAGCTGTGGCAGGACGAGCGCCACCGAGCCGGGCCGCAGAAGACGTTCCGCCGACTCCTCCATGGAACGTGGCTCCGGTGGCGCCACGGCGTCCTTCCGTATCCCGAGTACGCGCGACAGCCGTGGGGCGTCGAGGCCGGCCAGCCAGGCCGTCAGCGTGGATCGGGACGTCATTGGGGAACACCTCGCGAGGCCGGGAAACACGGCTGGGGACCGGAGCGGCCCCGAGCGGAGCCAAGAATCGCGCATTCGATGGGTCCATCGTCGCCACTCGGTGGGGAGTTCACCCGCAGAGGGCGGGCTGTCGACGGGGCTGGAGTGCGGGCGATCCTGGCGCGCCGTACGAGATGTCGTGAATGCCCGAGATAAACGAGACTGGAACTGAGACCAGGACATGCCGAAGAACCCGGCCGCTGAAGCGGTCCGGGTTCTTCGTTTCGCCTGTTCAGGCGGCTGCGGAGGATACGAGATTCGAACTCGTGAGGGGTTGCCCCCAACACGCTTTCCAAGCGTGCGCCCTAGGCCACTAGGCGAATCCTCCGCCGCAAACAATACAAGACGCTGAGGGGTGCTCGCGAACGTGATCCAGAAGAGGTTTCCGTGATCGGGATCGGGGGACCGCGGGGCCTCCGGGATCGGGTACCCTTGGCGGAGCCCCTCACGTGGCGCTATCTGACTGAACTCCCCCAGGGCCGGAAGGCAGCAAGGGTAGGTCGGCTCTGGCGGGTGCGTGGGGGGCGCTTGCGTTCCCGGGTTGTCGGTGGGCGCCTATAACCTCGTATACGTGTCGTCTCTCGCGCTGTACCGCCGCTATCGCCCCGAGTCCTTCGCCGAGGTCATCGGGCAGGAGCATGTCACCGACCCGTTGCAGCAGGCCCTGCGGAACAACCGGGTCAATCACGCGTACCTGTTCAGCGGGCCCCGTGGCTGTGGCAAGACGACCAGTGCGCGCATCCTGGCGCGCTGTCTGAACTGTGAGCAGGGTCCCACTCCCACCCCCTGCGGTGAGTGCCAGTCCTGCCGCGACCTGGCGCGGAACGGGCCGGGGTCGATCGACGTCATCGAGATCGACGCCGCCTCCCACGGTGGTGTGGACGACGCCCGTGACCTGCGGGAAAAGGCGTTCTTCGGGCCGGCCTCCAGCCGCTACAAGATCTACATCATCGACGAGGCGCACATGGTCACCTCGGCGGGCTTCAACGCCCTGCTGAAGGTGGTCGAGGAGCCGCCGGAGCATCTCAAGTTCATCTTCGCCACCACCGAGCCGGAGAAGGTCATCGGGACGATCCGGTCCCGGACGCACCACTATCCGTTCCGGCTCGTGCCCCCCGGCACCCTGCGGGACTATCTGGGCGAGGTCTGCGGCCGCGAGGGCATCCCCGTCGCGGACGGCGTCCTGCCCCTCGTCGTCCGCGCCGGCGCCGGGTCCGTACGTGACTCGATGTCCGTGATGGACCAGCTGCTGGCCGGAGCCGCCGACGACGGTGTGACATACGCCATGGCGACCTCTCTTCTGGGGTACACCGACGGGTCCCTGCTCGATTCGGTGGTGGACGCCTTCGCCGCCGGCGACGGCGCGGCCGCGTTCGAGGTCGTGGACCGGGTCATCGAGGGCGGCAACGACCCCAGGCGCTTCGTCGCCGACCTCCTGGAGCGGCTGCGGGACCTCGTGATCCTCGCCGCCGTGCCGGACGCCGCGGAGAAGGGGCTCATCGACGCCCCCGTGGACGTCGTGGAGCGCATGCAGGCGCAGGCGTCCGTGTTCGGCGCCGCCGAGCTCAGCCGGGCGGCCGACCTCGTCAACACCGGACTGACCGAGATGCGCGGGGCCACCTCGCCCCGGCTCCAGCTGGAGTTGATCTGCGCGCGTGTGCTGCTGCCCGCCGCCTTCGACGACGAGCGGTCGCTCCAGGCGCGGATCGACCGCCTCGAGCGCGGTGCCGCGGCCGGCCCGGCGCCCGTCTTCACCACCGGTGCGCCCGCGCCCGCCATGGGGTACGTCCCCGGCCCCGAGGCCCATGCCCCGATGACGCCGCCCGCCCCCCAGGCCCCGGCCCCTCAGGCCCCGGCTCCGCAGGCCCCGGCCCCCCAGGCCCCGGCTCCGCAGGCCCCCGTACAGCAGCCCGCGCCCGCCGCCGAAGCTCCCCGCCCCGGTGCCTGGCCCGGGGCTGCGACCCCCGGCGCCCCGGCCCCCGGCGCGTGGCCGGGAGCCTCCGCGCCCGCGCCCCAGGCCCCCGCCCCCGTGCCGCAGGCCGCCGCCCCGTCCCCCGGTCCGGCTCCCTCCGGCGACATGGCCCAGGGCGCCGCCCAGGTGCGGAACATGTGGCAGCCGATCCTCGACGCCGTGAAGAACCGGCGCCGTTTCACCTGGATCCTGCTCAGCCAGAACGCCCAGGTCGCCGGGTTCGACGGCACCACCCTCCAGCTCGGCTTCCTCAACGCCGGCGCCCGCGACAACTTCGCGAGCAGCGGCAGCGAGGACGTGCTGCGGCAGGTGCTGGCCGAGCAGTTCAACGTGCAGTGGAAGATCGAGGCGATCATCGACCCCTCGGGCGGTGCCAACCCGCCTCCCGCCGCGGCCAACTTCGGTGGCGGACGCCCGGCCCAGGCCCCGCAGCAGCAGTGGTCTTCCCCACAGCAGAGCCAGCAGACGCAGCAGAGCCCGCACACTCAGCAGCCCCCGCAGACGCCCCCCGCCCCGCCGGTCCAGCAGGCGCCCGCACCCTCCCCCGTACCCCAGAACCAGCCCCAGGCCGCGCCGCCCGTCCACCATGCGCCGCCGCCCGTCGCGCCCGAGGACGACGTGCCCGAGGAGGACGACCCCGACCTCGTCGACTCCGCCCTCTCCGGCCACGAGCTGATCGTGCGCGAGCTCGGAGCCACGGTTGTGGAGGAATACACGAACGAGTAGGGGCGTCTCGCTCGGTGGCCCGCACAAGGGACATCCGGCCACGCGGGCTACCCTGGCTGGCGTGAAGGTCCTCGTCATCGGCGGCGGCGCCCGCGAACACGCCCTGTGCCGCTCTCTCTCCCTCGATCCCGACGTCACCGCTCTGCACTGCGCGCCCGGCAACGCCGGAATCGCGGAGGTCGCCGAGCTGCACTCCGTCGACCAGCTGGACGGCGAAGCCGTCGCGCGGCTCGCCGCCGACCTCCAGGCGGACCTGGTCGTCGTCGGCCCGGAGGCCCCGCTCGTCGCGGGTGTCGCCGACGCCGTCCGCGCGGCCGGCATCCCCTGCTTCGGCCCGTCCGAGCAGGCGGCGCAGCTGGAGGGCTCCAAGGCGTTCGCCAAGGACGTCATGGCCGGGGCCAACGTCCCGACCGCCCGCAGCTACGTCTGCACCACCGCGGAGGAGATCGACGAGGCGCTCGACGCCTTCGGCGCTCCCTACGTCGTCAAGGACGACGGCCTCGCGGCCGGCAAGGGCGTCGTGGTCACCTCCGACCTCGCCGAGGCCCGCGCCCACGCGCTCGCCTGCGGCCGGGTCGTCATCGAGGAGTTCCTGGACGGCCCCGAGGTCTCCCTCTTCGCGATCACCGACGGCGTCACCGTCCTCCCGCTCACCCCCGCGCAGGACTTCAAGCGCGCGCTCGACGGCGACGAGGGCCCGAACACCGGCGGCATGGGCGCCTACTCCCCGCTGCCCTGGGCCGACCCCAAGCTGGTCGACGAGGTCATGGACACCGTCCTCCAGCCCACCGTCGACGAGCTGCGCCGCCGCGGCACCCCGTTCCAGGGCCTGCTGTACGCGGGTCTGGCGATGACCAGCCGTGGCGTGCGGGTCATCGAGTTCAACGCCCGCTTCGGCGACCCGGAGACCCAGGTCGTCCTGGCCCGGCTGCGGACCCCGCTGGCGAGCGTCCTGCTGAACGCCGCCAACGGCACCCTCGACAACGAGCCGCCGCTCAACTGGCGCGAGGACGCGGCCGTGACCGTGGTCGTCGCCTCGCACAACTACCCGGGGACCTCGCGCACGGGTGACCCGATCGAGGGCCTCGACGAGGTGGCGGCCCAGGATGCCCCGCACGCGTACGTCCTGCACGCAGGGACGAAGCGCGACGGCGAGGCGATCGTGAGCGCCGGCGGCCGTGTCCTGTCGGTCACCGCGACCGGCACGGACCTGGCGCAGGCCCGCGAGCGGGCGTACGCGGCGGTCGGCCGGATCCGTCTGGACGGCTCGCAGCACCGTACGGACATCGCGCGCAAGGCCGCGGGGGAGTGAACCTCTAACCGGCCCGAACCGTCATCACCTTTGCCCAAAGCCATTCCATCGAGTGACGGCTGAGCCATCCGGATGACGCCCGTCGAAGCCCCAACTAGGGTGCGGCGCAGGCGTTCCGGCACTTGGCCCACCGGCATTGCGATGTCAGTGGCGGGTGCCACAGTGGGGGAGTGAGCAACACCGCCACAGGCAGTCCCGACGAGGGCAGGAGGGGGTGATGTACGGCGTGTCCGGTACAGGTTCCGGTGTCGGCGAGGAGATGGGTGCACGCGCCGCGCGCGCCCGTGCCCTCGCCGTGCTCCGGGTCCGCGGCAGGGCGCTTGGCCTCGCCGTGCTCCCGGCCGCCGCGGCCGTGATCTTCTACGCGGGAGGGGTCACCGGCCATTTCACCGGCGCAGGCTGGGACGCGGCCCGCTGGGTGACCACCGTGCTCGCGCTGGTCGTCCTGCTCGCCGCCGCGGCCGTCGCGCTGGTGATCGCGCGGTCCCGGCCCGCCGTCACCCCGACCGTGGAGCTCGCCGAGACCTCGGCCCCCGATCTCTACCGGATGGTCCGGGACCTCGCCGACCGGCTCGGCGTCCCCGCGCCCTCCGCGATAGCCCTGACGCCGGACTGCGACAGCTGGCTCGAGGACCGCACGCACCCGGCACACAGCGCCGGTCGTACGGCGGGACTCCGCCGCTCCGCCGACGCGCCCGTCCTCGTCATCGGCTCGCCCTTCCTGTGGTGGATGCGCGTCGGTGAGCTGCGGGCGGTCCTCGCCCCCGTCGTCGCCGGCACGGCTCCGGCCGCGCACCCCGACATAGCCGCGGCCCGCCGCTTCGTGCAGGGCCTCGACGCCGCCGTCGCCGCTCCCCGCCGCGAGGGGCTCGACCCGGTCAGCAGGCTCGGCGCCCATGGCATCGGGCGGGTCGCCCGGGTCCTGCTGCGCCTCTGCCGAGGGCATGCCGCCGAGATGGAGCGGGGCGTCGCCGTGGCCGGCTCCGAGCGTGCACAGGCTGTGGACTACGGAGTCCGGATCGTCGCCCAGGAGCAGGTCGGCCTCGCCTACGCGGGCTGGGACCGGCTGCTCACCCGGGTCGCGCTGCCCGCCTGGCGGATGGGCCGCTGGCCTTCGAGCCTCGACGTGGGCGTGGTGGCGGCCCTCACCGAGCTCTCCCGCCGCGACCGCCTCGCCGAGGGCTTCACCTCCCGACTGGGCGAGCGCCCGGCGTGTGACCTGCTCGAAGAGCCCGGTGCCGTCGACGAGGCCGCCTCGCTGCTCGCCGCCCGCCTCTTCCACGGCGGCCCGGCGGAGACCGGCCCGGACTGGTCCCCGGTGGACTGGGACCAGTACCCGGAAGAGGTCGTCGACCGCAAGTGGCGTGCCGACGCGGCCCGACTCCACCTCGTCCTCGACGAGCTGGGCGTGCTGCCCGCCGACACCGGCAGGGGTACGGGTGCGGGCGTCGGTACGGGTACGGCTGCGGGAACCGGCTCCGCGGCCGACGACGGCCCGACCCTGACCCGGGTGATGTCCCACCTCTCGACCCACGCCGAGCAGGAGTCCACCTCCCGGCAGGAGTCCCCGCCCGAGCCGACCACGCTCGGCGCCCCGGACGACCACGCCGAAGGCCCCTCGACGCCCACCCCCGAAGACCCCACAACGCCCGACCTCGCCGAAGGCCCCACGACGCCCACTCGGGAAGACCCCACGCCGCCCACCCCGGAAAACCCCTCGACGCCCACCCCGGAAGACCTCACGACGCCCGACCTCAGCGACCCCACGACGCCCACCCCGGAAGACCTCACGACGCCCGACCTCAGCGACCCCACGACGCCCGACCCCACCGACCTCACCCCCGGCGACCCGGTCCCCGACCACCCCGACGCCTCCGCCGAGCACGCCGGGGCCGGCAATCCGGCCGCCGACGTCCTCGCCTCCGCGCTCACCGCGCATGTCGCCCGCGAGGAGGCGGCCAGGCCCGCCGCCTCCGCCCCCGCTCCCGCGCCGCATGCCTCCGCCTCGGGCGCGGACACGCTGCCGCTCTTCCCTCTCCAGCCGCCCAGGACCGGCCGGGACCTGCTGGCCGACCATGTGACGGCCATGGTCTGCTGCGCCGCCGTCGACACCGCGGGCGCCGCCCCCGGCCTCGACTGGCTCGACGGGCCCGCGCTCCTCGTCGGCGGCGAGCGGAACACCGACCTGGCCGCCCGCGTCCTCGCCCTGGTCGAGGACGGCGACCCCGAGCCCCTGCGGAGCTGGCTCACCGAGACCGGCGTCCGCCCCGAGAAGCCCGTCCGCCTCGTCTGAGAGGCGCCGGCACTACCGGAAGCGCGCCTTCCGTTCACGTCAATTCGCGACGAACGGTGACGGAGTGCGTGCGTTATGTGATGTGCTGGGGACCGGCACTGACAGCAGCACATGACAGCCCGCACCGCGGACAGCGCGCGAGGGCACACACGACGGCACAGACAGCACACGACGGGAATTCGGCGCGGGGGAGTCGAGGGAGGGGTGCGGCATGGGGGCGGAGCAGATCAGGCGGTGGGAATCGGGCGCGCTCGCCCACGCCGTCTCGGACCCCTTCGGCCAAGGGCCCCTGCCCTGGCTGCGCGGCTCGGAGAACTACTTCGACGACACCGGACAGGTCGTCCCCTGGTACGCCGACGAGACCCTGGCCCGTGGCGGTGGCGGCGGCCCCCGCACGGCCGACGACGTCCGCAGCCAGATCAAGGGCTTCGCGTCGAACGGGGCCGTCGCTCCCGGTGAGGCGATCGATTTCCACATCACGGTGGACCCGCCGCAGCAGTTCTCGGTCGACATCTACCGGATCGGTCACTACGCGGGCGACGGCGCCGCCAAGATCACCACCAGTCCACGGCTCTCCGGCATCGTCCAGCCGGCCCCGCTCACCGCCGACCGGACCGTCTCCTGCCACCACTGGTGGCAGTCCTGGCGTCTGCAGATCCCGTCCCTCTGGTCGATCGGCGCGTACGTCGCCGTGCTCACGACCGCCGACGGCTACCGCTCCCACATCCCCTTCACCGTCCGCGACGACCACCCCGCCGACCTCCTCCTCGTCCTCCCGGACGTGACCTGGCAGGCGTACAACCTCTACCCGGAGGACGGCCGCACCGGCGCGAGCCTCTACCACGCGTGGGACGAGCAGGGCCGACTCCTCGGCGAGAAGGACGCGGCGTGCACGGTCTCCTTCGACCGGCCCTACGCGGGCGCCGGACTGCCCCTCCACGTCGGCCACGCCTACGACTTCATCCGCTGGGCCGAGCGGTACGGCTACGACCTCGCCTACGCCGAGACGCGCGATCTGCACGCCGGCCGTGTCGACCCGACCCGCTACCGGGGCCTGGTCTTCCCCGGCCATGACGAGTACTGGTCGATCCCCATGCGCCGGACCGTCGAGCTCGCCCGCGAGCAGGGGACCTCGCTCGTCTTCCTCTCCGCCAACACCATGTACTGGCAGGTCGAGCTCGGCCCCTCGCCGTCCGGGGTCCCGGACCGGCTCCTCACCTGCCGCAAGCGCCGAGGCCCCGGCCGCCCCGCCCTGTGGCGCGAGATCGACCGCCCGGAGCAGCAGTTGCTGGGGATCCAGTACGCGGGACGGGTGCCGGAGCCGCACCCCCTGGTCGTGCGGAACGCGGAGCACTGGCTCTGGGACGCGACCGGGGCCGGGGACGGGGACGAGATCCCGGGCCTGGTCGCCGGCGAGGCCGACCGCTATTTCCCGCGCACCGCGCTCCCCGAGCACCAGGGCCGCATCCTGCTGGCCCACTCGCCCTACCAGGACAGCGAAGGCGCCCTGCGCCACCAGGAGACCTCGCTCTACCGGGCCCCGTCCGGGGCTTGGGTCTTCGCCTCCGGCACCTTCGCCTGGTCGCCCGCCCTGGACCGCCCGGGCCATGTCGACCAGCGGATCCAGCGCGCGACCGCGAATCTTCTCGACCGCATCTGCAAGCGGGACTGACCCACACGGACCGATCGGCGAGCGGGACCGGCCAGGTTCCTTCGAGGGGCCGCTCGCCCGGCAGTCCGGCGAGTGCGAGAGAATCGAACCGTTCCTGGATCAACCTACGCGGAGGAACCGTGTCCGGATTCGTAGAAAAGCCCGAGCCTGTTCAGGTCCCGGGCCTGACCCACCTCCACACGGGCAAGGTGCGCGAGCTCTACCAGAACGAGGCGGGCGACCTCGTGATGGTGGCCAGCGACCGCATGTCCGCGTACGACTGGGTGCTGCCGACCGAGATCCCCGACAAGGGGCGGGTCCTCACCAAGCTCTCCCTGTGGTGGTTCGACCGCCTCGCCGACCTGGTCCCCAACCACGTCATCTCCACCGACCTCCCGGCCGGCGCCCCCGCCGACTGGGCCGGCCGCACCCTCATCTGCAAGTCGCTGACGATGGTGCCGGTCGAGTGCGTGGCCCGCGGCTATCTGACCGGCTCCGGCCTGGTCGAGTACAACGAGTCCCGTACGGTCTGCGGCCTCGCGCTCCCCGAGGGCCTCAGCGACGGCTCCGAGCTGCCCGCGCCGATCTTCACGCCCGCGACCAAGGCCGCCGTCGGCGACCACGACGAGAACGTGAGCTACGAGGAGGTCGCCCGTCAGGTCGGTGCGGAGACCGCGGCTCAGCTGCGCCAGACGACCCTCGCGGTCTACGGCAGGGCCCGGGACATCGCCCGCGAGCGCGGGATCATCCTCGCCGACACCAAGTTCGAGTTCGGCTTCGACGGCGACAGCCTGATCATCGCCGACGAGGTCCTGACCCCGGACTCCTCCCGCTTCTGGCCGGCCGCGAGCTGGGAGCCGGGCCGCGCGCAGCCCTCGTACGACAAGCAGTTCGTCCGCGACTGGCTGACGTCGCCGGCGTCCGGCTGGGACCGCAACAGCGAGCAGCCGCCGCCGGCCCTCCCGCAGGAGATCGTGGACGCGACCCGCGCCAAGTACATCGAGGCGTACGAGCTGCTGACCGGCAACGCCTGGAAGTAGAGCCCGGAAAACGAAGAAGCCCCCGGTCCGAGAGGACCGGGGGCTTCTTTCGTGGAGCGGACGACGAGATTCGAACTCGCGACCCTCACCTTGGCAAGGTGATGCTCTACCAACTGAGCCACGTCCGCCTGCGCCGTAGCGCGGAGCCAACTATACCCAACCTTTCTCCCGTGCGAGACGCACCGCCGTATGACGGTTCTCGGCACCGAGCTTCGCGGCGGCGGAGGAGAGGTAGTTGCGGACCGTTCCCGGTGACAGGGACGCCCGCTCGGCGATCTCCGCGACGGGTGCCCCGTCGGCCGCGAACTCCAGGACCTCGGCCTCGCGCGCGGTCAGCGGGGAGTCCCCGGCGGCGATCGCGTCGGCCGCCAACTCCGGGTCCACGTAACGGTTTCCGGCATGCACGGTACGGATGAGCTCGGCCAGTCGCTGGGCGCTGACGGTCTTGGGCACGAAGCCCCGCACACCGGCCGCGAGCGCCCGCTTGAGGTGCCCGGGGCGGCCGTGGCTGGTCACGATCATGGTCCGGCAGTCGGGCAGTTCGTCCCGGAGGGATGTGGCGACCCTCACACCGTCGAGGCCCGGCATCTGCAGATCGAGGACCGCGACGTCGGGGCGGTGGGCGCGGGCCATGGCGAGCGCCTCGGGCCCGGTGGCGGCCTGGGCGACGACGACGAGATCGTCCTCCAGGGCGAGGAGGGCGGCGAGGGCGCCCCGGATCAGGTGCTCGTCGTCGGCGAGCAGGACGCGTACGGTGCCGGCGCTCACGCGGTCGCCTCCGACCGCGGTACGGGTACGAGGGCCGCCACGCGGAACGTACCGCCGTCGCCCGGACCTGCCTCCAGGGTTCCGTCCACCGCCGCGAGCCGCTCCCGCAGCCCGGCCAGACCGGAGCCGTGTCCCATCGCCGCACCTTCCCGTACGCCGTCGTTCCGTACCGTCAGCAGCACCGAACCGTCCTTCTCCCGCAGCGAGATGGCGCACCTCTTCGCGTCGCCGTGCCGCAGGACGTTCGTCGTGGTCTCCCGGACGACCCAGCCGAGCACCGACTGGACGGTGCCGGGCAGTTCGACCGTGACCGGGTCGATCGCGCAGTCGATCCCGGCGGCGCCGAGCACTCCGCGCGCGCCCTCCAGTTCGACGCGCAGGTCCGCCTCGCGGTAGCCGCGCACGACGTCCCGTACCTCCCGCTGGGACTCCTGAGCGATCCGCTGCACCTCGATCATCTGGTCGACGGCCTCGGGCCGTTCGCGCCGGGCGAGCTGGACGGCGAGTTCGCTCTTGAGCGCGATCACCGACAGGTTGCGGCCCATGACGTCGTGGAGGTCGCGTCCGAAGCGCAGCCGTTCCTCGGCGACGGCGAGCCGGGCCTTCAGATCACGGGAGCGCTCCAGCTCCCAGACCATCTTCATCAGCCAGCCGGAGAACCCGCAGGCGGCGACGAGTCCGCCCCCGCCCATGAGGATCCCGACCGCGTAGCCGAGCGCCTCTCCCGGGTCGATCCCCATGGCCGCGACGGCGGCGCCGGTCGCGAGCGCGGCGACCGGGGCCACGTACAGCATGCGCCGGGGCCGTCGCACGCACAGCACGAGGCTGCCCAGGGTGAACGTGACCAGGCCGGTGACGACGGCGGCGGCGACCGAGATGTCCGCGAGCACCCCCGTGGCCCGCAGTGCGATCACGATCAGCGCACCGGCCGCCGTCAGGGCGATCAGCGCGGTCGCGAGGCGGACCGGCCGATCGCGCCGGTCCAGGGCCCAGTCCAGGGCGCGCGACGAGAGCACGGCGGTCAGCACGGCGTGTCCGCAGACCAGCAGCGACAGCGCGAGGGCGAGCGGGGCACCGACCGGGTGGTCCCCGGCGTTGGAGAACGGAACCAGACCGATGGCGCCGATCTCGATCACCGTGAAGAAGTGGAAGCTCCACCGGGTGTACAGCTCGACCTTGGCCGCAGTGCTGCGGCCGCTCCACCACCCCGTCAGCCTGGACACGCGCCCGGCCCCCCTTTTCTAGCGACGCGGTTCCCAGCGGAACCACCGTCGGACAGCAAACACGGTGATCACGCCCCAGGCCAATGTGTTGAGGACGGCGGTCAGCAGGTCCTTGGTGTCGCCGACGCCGAGCCAGCCGGCGCGGACGAGCTCCATGACGCCGCTGAGCGGCAGCAGTCGGCAGATGTCGGCGACGAGGTCCGGGAGCACGTCGCTGGGGAGCATCAGCCCCGAGCCCACGGCGGAGACGAGGAAGAACGGCAGGGTGGTGAGGCCGGCGCTCTCCACGTTGCGGGTGATGGCGGTGGTCGCGGCGGCGAGTCCGGCGAGCAGGACGACCGCGGCGACCAGTCCGAGCACGAGCAGCTCCGGCCGCTGTGGCGCGGGTACGTCGAGGGCGACGGCGCCGCCGACGGTCAGCACGGCGCACTGGACGAGCGCGATGGCGGCGGAGGGGAGCGCGGCGCCGGCGAGGATCTCCAGGTCGCTCGCCTCGCCCGTGCGCAGCCGCTTGAGGACGAGCTCTTCGCGCCGGGCCACGAGGGCGGATGTCAGGCCCATGTAGACGACGAGGACGAGGACCAGCCCGGTCCCGCCGATGAGGGTGGCTCCCGCCATGCCCATGGGCAGTTCGCCCGTGGTCATCTGTGAGAGCGAGGACCGCAGCACGAAGATCATCAGCAGCGGCATCAGGAGGGCGATGAAGAGGTTGTTCTTGTTCCGCCCGAGGAGGGTGAGTTCGGCCCGCCCCAGCGAGGTCATCCGGCGTGCGGTCGCGTTCATCGAGCAGTCTCCAGGGCGTCGTTGCGGGAGGCGATCTCCAGGAACGCCTCTTCGAGGGAGGCCGAGCGGGCGTCGAGCCCGTCCAGCCGCACACCGGCCTCGCGGGCCCAGTCGAGGAGTTCGCCGAGCGCGTCCTGGAGGTGGTGCGTACGGATCTCCACGCGCCGGCCCTCGGCGGCGGCCTTCAGGCCGAGCGGGATCCGGCCGGGCGCCACGTCCTCGGGGAGGACGAAGCGGATGCGGGCGGGCCGGGCGGCGGTGACCTCCGCCGGGGTGCCCGAGAGCACGATCCGGCCCTGGTTCATGATCGCGAGCCGGTCGGCGAGCGACTCGGCCTCCTCCAGGTAGTGCGTGGTGAGGACGACGGTCGTGCCCGCGTCCCGCAGCGTCCGGACGAGCGCCCAGGTGTCGCGCCGGCCTTCGGCGTCGAGCCCGGTGGTCGGCTCGTCGAGGAAGAGGACCTCGGGGCGGCCGAGGAGGGCGAGCGCGAGGTCGAGGCGCCGCCGCTCGCCGCCGGAGAGCTGCTTGATCCGCACATGGGCGCGGGGGCCGAGGCCGACCTGCTCCAGTGCCTCACCGGTCGGCCGGGCGCCGGTGGTGCAGCCCGCCCACATGCGTACGGTCTCGGTCACGGTCAGGTCGGAGGGGAATCCACCCTCCTGGAGCATGATCCCGATCCGGGGCCGGACGGCGGCCCGTTCGCGGTACGGGTCGTGGCCGAGGACGTGGACCGTGCCGCCGCTGGGAGCGGCGAGGCCCTCGAGGAGCTCGACCGTGGAGGTCTTGCCGGCTCCGTTGGTCCCGAGCAGGGCGAAGATCTCGCCCTGGGGGACGGCGAAGGAGATCCCGTTGACGGCTTCGAAGCCGCCGGAGTAGGTCCGGCGGAGGTCGTCGGCCTCGATCACGTTGGTCATGACGTCAGCTTCGCGGCGGTCGGAGCCGCTCGGCAGTGCGCGCTGTCATCTCTGTGCATGACAAATGTCAGATGCCACTCGGCACCGCACGGTCGGCACTCGGCATACGACAAAGGCCCCGGTTCCTGAGAACCGGGGCCTTTGCTCCCGAGCGGACGACGAGATTCGAACTCGCGACCCTCACCTTGGCAAGGTGATGCTCTACCAACTGAGCCACGTCCGCATTGCTGCCGCTCAGCTCTCACTGGGCGGTGCGAGCACCACTGTACCTGATCCACAAGTGGAGTCGGTAATGCGATGCAGAGCGGGTGACAGGAATTGCACACTGCGCCTTCCCCCTGGAAGGGGGATGTTCTACTACTGAACTACACCCGCACGCTGCGTGAGGTCCGGCCCTGCGGCCTCGCCCCTCGGCGTGATCCAGACTCTAGCCGATCGGCGGGGGTGCAGTGCAACTCGACTTCCGGCTCCGGGGTGGTTCGTCGGCTCAACTGGCTTCGCGGAAGGCTTCGTAGACCCGCTTCGGGATGCGTCCGCGGGCGGGCACGTCCATCTTGTTGGACTGGGCCCAGGCGCGGACCGCGGCCGGGTCGGGGGCCAGGGCGGTGTGCTTGTACGAAGCCACGGACGCGGCCGAGCCGCCGGCCCTGGCGGTGGCGGCCTTGCCGGTCAGCTTCCGGCCCGCGGCGAGGTAGGGCGCCAGCGCCTTGCGAAGTTTCTTTGCATTGGCGGGATTCAGGTCGATCTCGTACGTCTTCCCGTCGAGGCCGAACGCAACCGTTTCCGCGGCTTCTCCGCCGTCGATGTCGTCGAAGAGAGTGACCACTACTCGCTGAGCCACGGATATCGGTCCTTTCGTGTCGGTCCGCCGCGTCGTCTCGACGTGTGGAACGCCTCTGACGTGCGGCGACACCGGCTTTACGGCTGCCCCGGGGAAGTGTTGTTTTCCTCTGTATTCCTTTGTACAGCGGTAGGCGTCGCATTGCGAAGCCCAGCCAATTGCATCAGCGTGTCCCACCGCAATGGGCCGCGCAATATTTCACTTGAATTTTCCGTGAGGGTCTTTGGGTCCCTTTGTAGGGTCCTCCAGACTTCTACCCGCGTAGAATTTGGAGGCAGGTACGCTGAGGGAACCGCCCACGCAACACACCACCGGGAGTGCCAGTGGCACGCGTCGTAGTCGACGTCATGCTCAAGCCGGAGATCCTCGACCCCCAGGGGCAGGCGGTGCAGCGTGCACTGCCCCGCCTGGGATTCGCCGGAATCGCCGACGTCCGCCAGGGGAAGCGCTTCGAGTTGGAGGTGGAGGGACCGGTCGACGACGCCGCCCTCGCCCGCATCCACGAGATGGCCGAAACCTTCCTTGCAAACACCGTGATCGAAGACTTCGTCGTGAAGGTCGAGTCGTGACCGCACGCATCGGGGTCGTCACGTTCCCCGGAACGCTCGACGACCAGGACGCGCTGCGCGCGGCCCGCCTCGCGGGCGCCGAGCCCGTCTCGCTCTGGCACCGCGACAAGGACCTCAAGCAGGTCGACGCCGTGGTCCTGGCCGGCGGCTTCTCCTACGGCGACTATCTGCGGGCCGGAGCCATCTCCCGCTTCTCGCCGGTGATGGAGACGATCATCGAGCAGGCGAAGGCGGGCATGCCCGTCCTCGGCATCTGCAACGGCTTCCAGATCCTCACCGAGGCTCATCTGCTGCCGGGCGCGATGCTGCGCAACAACCACCTGCACTTCATCTGCCGCGACCAGAAGCTGCGGGTGGAGAACGCGGACACCGCGTGGACCGTGGACTACGAGCAGGGCCAGGAGATCCAGGTCCCGCTCAAGAACATGGACGGCCGGTACGTCGCCGACGAGCGGGTGCTCGACGAGCTGGAGGCCGAGGGGCGGGTGGCCTTCCGCTACCTGGACATGAACCCCAACGGCTCGCTCCGTGACATCGCGGGCATCACCAACGCCGCGGGCAACGTGGTCGGCCTCATGCCGCACCCCGAGCACGCCGTCGAGCCGCTGATCGGTACGGGCCGTACCGACGGCCTCGGTTTCTTCACCTCGATCCTCAAGAAGCTGGTCAACGCCTGATGACTCTGGACACGGTCAAGCACGCGACCGAGACGCCGGACAGCGAGCAGCCCTGGAAGGAGCTCGGCCTCAAGGAGGACGAGTACGCGCGCATCCGCGAGATCCTCGGCCGCCGTCCCACCGGCGCCGAGCTCGCCATGTACTCCGTCATGTGGTCCGAGCACTGCTCGTACAAGAGCAGCAAGGTCCACCTGAAGCAGTTCGGCGAGAAGGTCCCGGAGAACGACGCCATGCTCGTCGGCATCGGCGAGAACGCGGGCGTCGTCGACGTCGGCCAGGGGTACGCGGTCACCTTCAAGGTCGAGTCGCACAACCACCCCTCGTACATCGAGCCCTACCAGGGCGCGGCCACCGGCGTCGGCGGCATCGTCCGCGACATCCTCGCCATGGGTGCCCGCCCGGTCGCGGTGGTGGACCCGCTGCGCTTCGGCGCGGCCGACCACCCCGACACCAAGCGGGTGCTCCCCGGAGTCGTCGCGGGCATCGGCGGCTACGGCAACTGCCTGGGTCTGCCGAACATCGGCGGCGAGGTCGTCTTCGACGAGTGCTACCAGGGCAACCCGCTGGTCAACGCCGGCTGCATCGGTGTCATGAAGCACGAGGACATCCACCTCGCCAAGGCCTCCGGCCCGGGCAACAAGGTGATCCTCTACGGCGCCCGTACCGGCGGCGACGGCATCGGCGGTGTCTCGGTCCTCGCGTCCGAGACCTTCGACGACACCAAGCCCACCAAGCGCCCCGCGGTCCAGGTCGGCGACCCGTTCCAGGAGAAGCTCCTCATCGAGTGCACCCTGGAGATCTTCAAGGAGAAGCTGGTCGCGGGCATCCAGGACCTGGGTGGCGCCGGACTCTCCTGCGCGACCTCCGAGCTGGCCTCCGCCGGCTCCGGCGGCATGCGCGTCGAGCTCGACCGGGTCCACCTGCGCGACGCCACGCTCTCGCCGGAGGAGATCCTCATGAGCGAGTCGCAGGAGCGCATGTGCGCGATCGTCGAGCCCGAGCACGTCGACCGCTTCCTGGAGATCTGCGAGAAGTGGGACGTCATCGCGGTCGTCATCGGTGAGGTGACCGACGGCGAGCGCCTGGAGATCTTCTGGCACGGCGAGCAGATCGTGGACGTCCCGCCGCGCACGGTCGCCCACGAGGGCCCGGTCTACGACCGGCCGTACGCCCGCCCGGAGTGGCAGGACGCGCTCCAGGCCGACGACGCGAACAAGCTGCCCCGGCCGCAGAACGGTGAGGAGCTGAAGGACCAGGTCCTGAAGCTGGTCTCCTCCCCGAACCAGGCGTCGAAGTCCTGGATCACGGACCAGTACGACCGGTTCGTGCAGGGCAACACCGTTCTCGCGCAGCCCGAGGACGCGGGCATGGTCCGTATCGACGAGGAGACCAACCTCGGCGTGGCCATGGCCACCGACGGCAACGGCCGGTACGCGAAGCTCGACCCGTACACCGGTGCGCAGCTCGCGCTCGCGGAGGCGTACCGCAATGTCGCCGCCTCCGGCGCCAAGCCGCTGGCGATCTCGGACTGCCTGAACTTCGGTTCGCCCGAGGACCCGGCCGTGATGTGGCAGTTCGCCGAGGCCACCCGTGGTCTCGCGGACGGCTGCCTCCAGCTGGGCACCCCGGTGACCGGTGGCAACGTCTCGCTGTACAACCAGACGGGCGAGATCGCCATCCACCCGACGCCGGTCGTGGCCGTGCTCGGTGTGATCGACGACGTCAACCGCCGTACGCCGATCGCCTTCGCGGAAGAGGGCCAGCTCCTCTACCTGCTGGGCGACACGCGCGAGGAGTTCGGCGGCTCGGCCTGGTCCGAGGTCGTCCACAAGCACCTCGGCGGTCTGCCGCCGGCCGTGGACCTCGACCGGGAGAAGCTGCTCGGCGAGATCCTGATCTCGGCCTCCCGCGACGGCATGATCGACGCGGCGCACGACCTGTCGGACGGCGGTCTGGTCCAGGCGGTCGTCGAGTCCTGCCTGCGCGGCGGCACGGGCGCGCGCCTGGTCGTCCCGGACGGTCTGGACGCCTTCACCTTCCTCTTCAGCGAGTCGGCCGGCCGTGCGGTCGTCGCCGTCCCGCGCAGCGAGGAGCTCCGCTTCACCGACATGTGCGGCGCGCGGGGTCTGCCCGCGACCCGGATCGGTGTCGTGGACGGCGAAGAGGTCGACGTGCAGGGCGAGTTCAGCATCTCCCTGGAGGAGCTGCGCGCGGCCCACGAGGCGACCATCCCGGGCCTGCTGGTCTGAGCGGCGTCTGACACATCGCGGTACGGGAGCCCCCGTCCGGATCTTCGGGTCCGGACGGGGGCTTTCGCGTTCCCAGCTTGCGCGAGATTACGTAATTACGTAATCTCGACGCATGGAGCTGGAAGAGCGGGTCGCCGAGCTGGAACGCCGGATGGCGGCCCTGGAGGGCGCGGAGCGCCGCGCACCCGAGACCGTCGACGCCACCTTCTGGGCCCTGGAAGGGCTCAAGGCGCAGCTCGCGGACGCGGGCGCGCAGGGCGAGGACGGCGCGGTGCTGTTCACGGGATCGGTCCGACTGCCGACCCAGGAGCGGTACGAGTGGCAGTTCGGCGCTTTCGTCGAGCGGCTGCTCGACGAGGACTGGGCCGAGACCGCCGACTCCTTCGCCGCGCTCGGTCATCCCGTACGGCTCCGGCTGCTGAGGGAGATCCTCGGCGGCCGGCGCACGGCCGCCGAGCTGGCGGAGCTGGAGGAGATCGGCACGACCGGCCAGATCTACCACCACCTGCGCCAGCTGACCGGCGCCGGCTGGCTCCACACCGTCGGACGCGGCCGCTACGAGGTCCCGGGAGCTCGGGTCGTCCCGCTCCTGGTGGTGCTCACTGCCGCCCGTCCGTAACCGCGATCGTTCAGGGGGAACGTTCATGTCTTCGCGCAAGACCGCGGTGGTCCTCCACCGCACGCTCTGGCTGCTGTTCGTCGTGCAGGCGCTCGCCTCGGTCCTCGTCGACCTGCCGTATCCGTACTGGGCGGGCTGGCTGCCGGCCATCGCCGCCGCCGCGCTCGGGATCACGCTCGCCAGGACCGCGGGCCGACGGGTCGCGGCGGCGCCGCGCGCCACGGTCGAGGTGGATCCGCCTGTCTCCGGCAGCTGGTCCGCGCTCAACAGCCCGGCGGACCGGACGCCCAGCCACGGCACCCACCAGTTCGGCCAGACCTACGCCATCGACGTCGTGGCGGAGGACGAGGCGCGCCCCCGTCCGTCCTTCGCCTGGCTGTGGCCGGTGTTCCGCCGGAGCGAGGACTTCCCGGCCTTCGACGCACCGCTGCTCGCGGTCGCCGACGCGACCGTGATCCACGCGGAGGACGGACAGCGCGACCACCTCAGCCGCAACTCGCTGCCCGCCCTGGTCTATCTGATGCTGGTCGAGTCCACCGTCCGGGCGCTCTCGGGAGCCCGCCGGGTCACCGGGAACCACCTCGTCCTCGACCTCGGGGACGGCACCTACGCGATGTACGCGCATCTCAAGCGCGACTCGCTCGCGGTGCGCGCGGGCGACCGGGTGGTGGCCGGCCAGGAGCTCGCCCGGTGCGGGAACTCCGGCAACTCCACCGAGCCGCACGTGCACTTCCAGCTGATGGACGGCCCGGACCTGGACATCGCGCAGGGCGTGCCGTTCACCTGGCGCGGTGTCGGCGTGCCGAAGAACGGCGAGACGTTCGCGGCGGGGCGCGCGGCCTATCCGGCCTGACCCCAGAAGGCGTCGTTCTCGTCCATGTTCTCGACGCACTCGTCGACGTCGGTGATCTTGCCGCCGACGATGGTGAAGAAGAGCGCGCCGTGCATCTCGATACCGCGGTCGCCCCGGTCGGCGTGGAACTTGTGGGCCGCTATGGCATGCCCGCGGCCGTCGACCGTGATGCTCTCGAGGTCGACCCGCATGGTGCCGTTGGTGAGCGCGCCGAGCTGCCCGTAGTAGGCGATGCAGTTGTCCACGCCCTTGTGGTGCCCGGATATCCGGTTGTCGCCCGGCGCGTGGTGGGTACAGTCCGAGGTCATCAGCGACCGGATGGTGTCCATGTCTCCCTGGGCGAACGCTTCGTAGCCCCGGCGGACCAAGGCGGTGTCAGGGTGCTCAGCCATGGCTGATCGACCCCTCTCCTACGCGTAGGTGACTGCTGGAAGCCCTCCCTCTTCAGTCTCCGACTACCCTCGCCCCCATGCCACCGGCCAAGAAGCGCACCCGCAGCTACGACTCCGCCAAGACCCGGGCCGCCGTGCTCGCCCAGTTCCGGAACGTACGCGAGGGGGTGCTCGCGCTGTCGCCCGAGCAGCTCGACGGGCCGACCCGGCTGGGGAAGTGGACCGTACGGGAGCTGGCGGCGCACATCGCGTGGATGGTCGACTCCGTCCCGCACTGCCTGGGGATGCCCGAGCCGGCGCAGCAGGAACTCGCACTGCTCGACTGGCCGTTCGTGACCGCCTCCGGCGCCGACCGGATCGACGAGCACACCCGGGGGATCGAGTCCTCCGATCTGCCGGCGCTGTACGCGCGGACCCTGGAGGCGTACGAGGAGGGGGTCGCGGGCGCCCCCGACGACCGGCTCCTCCCGATCAGCTTCGGCGCCATGCGGCTGGCCGACTTCCTGGTGACCCGTACCGTCGAACTCGTCGTCCACACCGACGACCTCAACGCGGCGACCGGACTGGACGTCCCGTACGACCGGCAGGCCCTGGCCGCATGCACCCGGCTGCTCGCCGACGCGCTCGCGGTGAAGGCCCCCGGCGGCGCGGTCGAGGTGCGGATCCCCCCTTATGCGGTCGTGCAGTGCGTGGAGGGGCCCCGGCACACCCGCGGTACTCCGCCCCATGTGGTCGAGACCGATCCGCTGACCTGGCTCCGGCTCGCCACCGGCCGTACCGACTGGGCGGAAGCCCTGGACGCGGCCAAGGTCAGCGCGAGCGGGGAGCGGGCCGACCTCTCCGGCCTGCTGCCGCTCATGGGATGAGCTGCACCGCGCGGTAAGCGGGCGGAACCGTCTGTACCGCTCGCCCGTCCCATCCCCATGCTGAAGACACGTCCCATCGCAGCCACCGCGGTCCTGGCCTCGCTCGTCGTGCTCTCGGCGTGCGGCACCGAGAAGGCCGGTTCCGACCCCGGCGCCGGCACCGTCGCCCCTGATGTGCCCGTCGCCGGAGTCCACTGGACCTTCGACGCCGTCACCGTGGCCGGCAAGGAGACCCGGGCGCCCGACGGCGCCCACATCGAGATCGCCGCGAACGGCCAGGCGTCGGGGAACAGCGGCTGCAACGGCTTCGGCGCCGAGGTGGCGGTCCAGGGGGACACGGTCACCGTGAAGCAGGGCCAGGGCACCGAGATGGCGTGTCCGGGTGAGCGGGGCGCCTTCGAAGCCGTGCTGCAGAAGGTCTTCGCCGGCTCGCTGAAGGCTCGGTTGGACGGCGACCGGCTCACCCTCACCTCGGACGACGGCAAGAACGTCGTCGCGCTGACGTCCGAGCCGCCCGCCCCGCTGAACGGCACCAAGTGGACCGTCGACTCCCTGGTCTCCGGAGAGACGGCCTCGGGGGGGGGCCCGGCGCGCGGGGGGGCGGGGCGGCGCGCGGGGGCCGTGGGGTGGCGGCGCCGGGGGCGCGCGGGGGGCGAGGCGGGGGGGGGGGGGCGCGGGGGGGGGGCCCGGGCG
>NZ_JBHWBS010000022.1:54214-63616 GCF_042735655.1 Streptomyces sp. NPDC059567
ACCGCGGCGCGCCCCCGCCCGCCCCCCCCCCCCCCGCCCCCCCCCCCCACCCGCCCCCCCCCCCCCCCGGTCGCGGGACCGCCGCCCTCCTGGCGCCCCAGGGCCCGGCAGGGCAAGGCCGACTTCGTCATCGACGAGGACGGCCGGATCCGCGGCAACCTGGGCTGCAACCGGTTCACGGCCGCGGCGAAGGTCACCGCGAAGACCCTCACCGTGACGGGACCGGTCGCGACCACGCGCATGATCTGCTCCGGCCCGCAGATGAAGCTGGAGACGAAGCTGTACGAGCTCCTCGACGGACCCCTCTCGTACGAGCTGCGCCACCGCACCCTGACCCTCACGGGCGCCGACGGCGAGGGCTTCACCGCGACCGGGAAGCCCGCGGCGAGCGCGACTCCGTAGGGCCTCGGGGGTCTAGCAGGGCCCCAGGCCCTGTAAGGCCCCGGACCCAGGCCCTGCATGCCTTCGGGGACCCCTGGGGCCTCAGGGTCCGTACGGCAGCAGCCCCGCGTCCGTCCGCTCCCACGCCGCCCGGAGTTCGGCGAGCCGCTCCTGCTCGTACGGGGCACGGTCCGCCTGTTCGCGGGCGTCCTCGGTCAGGTGGAAGAGCTGGTCGCGGCCGCTCTTGCCCCGGTAGTACTTCCAGTCGCCGCGGCGCAGCGCCCGCTCGCCGCGTACCCGCCAGAACAGGTCGCGCTCGGCGACCTTCTCGCCGCGCAGGAGGTGCCCGGCGAGGCTGGTGCCGTCCAGCGGGTAGGCGGGGTGGGGGCGGGCGCCGCCCAGTTCGAGCAGGGTCGCGGTCCAGTCGGGGGTGTAGACGGGCAGGTCGCTGACCTGCCCGCCGTCGATCCGGGCGGGCCAGCGCAGGACGGACGGCACGCGGATGCCGCCCTCCTGGAGGGAGCCCTTGTTCCCCGCGAGCGGCCAGTTGTAGGAGAACCGCTCGCCGCCGTTGTCGCTGGCGAAGAAGACGAGCGTGTCGTCCTCCTGGCCCGAGCGCTTCAGCGCCCGCAGGACCTCGCCCACCGACCGGTCGAGGTCCTCGACCATCTCCTTGTACTTCTCGATCGAGCCGCCGTCCTGGTGCCAGAGGGCGGAGCGGTCGCCCGCCTTGATGCGCCGGACGATCTCGGCGCTCGCCTCCTCGTCGCCGTCGGCGATCCACGGCCAGTGGGGGGTGGTGAAGTTCAGGTTGAGCAGCCAGGGCTTCTCGTGGTCGCGGGCCACGTACTCGCTCGCCCGCTCGGTCAGGATCCGGGTGTAGTAGCGCAGGTCCTTGTACTGCGCGTCGCCCTCGTAGAGGTCGTACTCGCCGCCGAGGCCGAGCTTGGAGTAGTACTCCAGGGCGCCGCCGAAGTTGCCGAAGAACTCGTCCCAGCCCGAGCGGGTGGGGGAGTAGTCGGGGAGGTAGCCGCAGTGCCACTTGCCGATGAGGGCGGTGGCGTATCCGGCCTCGCGCAGCCGGGAGGCGAGGGTGGGGTGGATCGGCTCCAGGCCGACCGTCTTGTCGGCGATCGGCTCGGCGAGCCCGCCCTTCGTGCGGCCGGGGAAGCGGCCCGTGTAGAGGCTGAAGCGGGTCGGGGAGCAGGTCGCGGAGCCGGAGTAGGCGTTCGTGAAGCGGACGCCCTGGCGGGCGAGACGGTCCAGGTGCGGGGTCCGGATGTGCGGGGACCCGTAGGAGGACAGGTCGGCCCAGCCGAGGTCGTCGCCGAGGATGAAGAGGATGTTCGGCCGCCGGGAGTGCCGGCCGCGGGCGGCACGGAACGGCCGCTCCCCGGCCTGCGCGGTCCCGGCGGCGGCCTGCGCGGTCCCGGCGGCGGCACCCAGCGCGCCGACGGCGGCGGCTCCGACGGCTGCCCCGCCGAAGGCGCGTCGGGACAGGGGGATCTTGGGCGTGGGCATGGGGGCTCCTTGGAAGGTGCGGGATGCGGGCAGGTCCTGGCGGGCGCGGGACGGCGCGCGGCGGTACGGCCCGGACGCGGGCCGTGGCTCAGGAAGGGGCGCCCCGGACGCCGGGCAGGCGGCGGTCGCGGGGGTCCGTGGGGGCTCCCGCGATCAGGGGCGCGTGGGTGGGATCAGGCGCAGCGACAGATGGCGCTGGCGACACGGACGAGGTCCACGTGTCGGCGCGCGACGAGGGTGACCGCACGGTCACGCACAGGCTGCATGGCGGGGAGCCTGGCCCAGAGCGCGTGCACCTGTCAACGGCCGTCCCAGTCCCCGGAACGCGCTTTCCGGGCGCCCGTCGGCGGGAACGCGCCCGCCCGGTGCGACTCCCGTCACACTCCCGGCCCGCTCGGGGCACCGTACGAGCGTCCGCTTGCGTGTGCCCGGTCGGTCGGGAGCCCGGTCCCGCCTAGGCGGGAGGGCGTCTACGCACGTCAATGGATCAGTTCGTGCGATCGCACCACTTCGGCGACCCTTGGATTTCCCCAATTCGGACCAGTGGTCGACCTCGCCTACACTCGGAGGCGTGCCACGTGGTGACGGTCGACTCAATCACGATCTGCTCCCCGGCGAGAAAGGCCCCCAGGACGCTTGTGGCGTCTTCGGTGTCTGGGCTCCGGGTGAAGAGGTCGCAAAGCTCACGTACTTCGGGCTCTACGCCCTCCAGCATCGGGGCCAGGAATCCGCGGGAATCGCGGTCAGCAACGGCTCCCAGATCCTCGTCTTCAAGGACATGGGCCTCGTGTCCCAGGTCTTCGACGAGACCTCTCTCGGTTCCCTCCAAGGTCATATCGCGGTCGGTCACGCCCGCTACTCGACCACGGGTGCCTCCGTGTGGGAGAACGCGCAGCCGACGTTCCGGGCGACCGCCCACGGCTCCATCGCGCTCGGCCACAACGGCAACCTGGTGAACACGGCGCAGCTCGCCGAGATGGTCGCGGACCTGCCCAAGCAGGAAGGCCGCACCACCCGTGTGGCGGCCACCAACGACACCGACCTCCTGACGGCGCTCCTCGCCGCCCAGGTCGACGAGGACGGCAAGCCGCTCACCATCGAGCAGGCCGCCGCGAAGGTCCTCCCCGATGTCCGGGGCGCCTTCTCGCTCGTCTTCATGGACGAGCACACGCTCTACGCGGCCCGTGACCCGCAGGGCATCCGCCCGCTGGTCCTCGGTCGCCTGGAGCGCGGCTGGGTCGTCGCCTCCGAGTCCGCCGCTCTCGACATCTGCGGCGCCAGCTTCGTCCGCGAGGTCGAGCCGGGCGAGATGATCGCGATCGACGAGAACGGCATCCGCACCTCGCGATTCGCGGAAGCGAAGCCCAAGGGCTGTGTCTTCGAGTACGTGTACCTGGCCCGCCCTGACACGGACATCGCCGGCCGCAACGTCTACCTCTCCCGCGTGGAGATGGGCCGTCGCCTCGCCAAGGAGGCCCCGGTCGAGGCGGATCTGGTCATAGCGACGCCGGAGTCCGGCACCCCGGCCGCGATCGGCTACGCCGAGGCCAGCGGCATCCCCTTCGGCGCGGGTCTGGTGAAGAACGCCTATGTGGGCCGCACCTTCATCCAGCCCTCCCAGACCATCCGCCAGCTGGGCATCCGGCTGAAGCTGAACCCCCTCAAGGACGTCATCAAGGGCAAGCGCCTGGTGGTCGTCGACGACTCGATCGTCCGCGGCAACACCCAGCGCGCCCTGGTCAAGATGCTCCGTGAGGCCGGCGCGGCCGAGATCCACATCCGGATCTCCTCCCCGCCGGTGAAGTGGCCCTGCTTCTTCGGCATCGACTTCGCCACCCGCGCGGAGCTGATCGCCAACGGCATGACGATCGAGGAGATCGGCACGTCGCTCGGCGCGGACTCGCTCTCGTACATCTCCATCGACGGGATGATCGAGGCGACCACGATCCAGAAGCCGAACCTCTGCCGCGCCTGCTTCGACGGCGAGTACCCGATGGAGCTGCCGGACCCCGAGCTGCTCGGCAAGCAGCTGCTGGAGAACGAGCTGGCCGCCGGCCCCGCCGCCACCGCGGCCGCCGACGCGCTCCGTCGGCCGTAAGACCCCCGCAGTACCGCAGTAACGACACGAAAGCTCTCACCTATGTCTGAGACCACCGGTGCCTCCTACGCGTCCGCGGGCGTCGACATCGAGGCGGGTGACCGCGCCGTCGAGCTCATGAAGGAATGGGTGAAGAAGACGCAGCGCCCCGAGGTCCTCGGTGGCCTCGGCGGCTTCGCCGGCCTCTTCGACGCCTCCGCCCTCAAGCGCTTCGAGCGTCCGCTGCTCGCCTCCGCCACCGACGGTGTCGGCACGAAGGTCGACATCGCCCGCCAGATGGGCGTCTACGACACCATCGGCCACGACCTGGTCGCGATGGTCATGGACGACATCGTCGTCTGCGGCGCCGAGCCGCTCTTCATGACCGACTACATCTGCGTCGGCAAGGTCCACCCCGAGCGGGTCGCCGCGATCGTCAAGGGCATCGCCGAGGGCTGCGTCCTCGCCGGCACCGCGCTCGTCGGCGGCGAGACCGCCGAGCACCCCGGCCTCCTCGGCCCGGACGACTTCGACGTCGCCGGCGCCGGTACGGGCGTGGTGGAGGCGGACCGGCTGCTCGGCCCCGATCGCATCCGTACGGGTGACGTCGTCATCGCGATGGAGTCCTCCGGCCTTCACTCCAACGGGTACTCGCTCGTCCGGCACGTGGTCTTCGACCGCGCCGGCATGACCCTCGACCAGCGTGTCGAGGAGCTCGGCCGGACCCTGGGCGAGGAGCTCCTGGAGCCCACCAAGATCTACTCGCTGGACTGCCTGGCGCTCACCCGGACCGCCGAGGTGCATGCCTTCAGCCACATCACCGGTGGTGGCCTGGCCGCCAACCTGGCGCGGGTGATCCCGGACGGGCTGCACGCCACGGTCGACCGTTCGACCTGGACCCCGGGCGCGATCTTCGACCTGGTCGGCAAGGCCGGACAGGTCGAGCGCCTGGAGCTGGAGAAGACCCTGAACATGGGCGTCGGCATGATGGCCGTCGTGCCGGCCGAGTCCGTGGACGTGGCCCTGGCGACCCTGGAGGACCGGGGCGTCGAGGCGTGGGTCGCGGGTGAGATCACCGAGCGCGGCGACCACACGACCGGCGCGGAGCTGGTCGGCGACTACGCGGTCTGACGCCTTCCGATCCGGTGGGTGGGCCACGGCGCCCGCCCACCGGCTTCGGCGGCACTCCCACGGAGCGTCCCGCGGACGCACAGAAACCCGGTCCGGGTTGCCCGGACCGGGTTCGGTGTTGAAGCAGCGCTGTTTAAGAGGTCAAGCGCGACGCTGGGACGACGCGTCGGGACCGGACTCGTCGTCCTCGTCCTCGTCGTCCGTGTTGTAGAGATCCGCGTACTGCGCGTACGGGTCGTCTTCCTCGTCGTCGTCCTCGAACGGCTCGCCATTCGGCGGCTGGCTCGAAGTCGAAGCGCCCAGCTCGTTGGCCAGACGCGACAGGTCAGTCCCGCCGCTGCTGTACTTCAGCTGGCGGGCGACCTTCGTCTGCTTGGCCTTTGCCCGGCCGCGCCCCATGGCTCGACCCCCTCGGTGACGGGGCTCGACGGCCCCAGAGTCTTGACACGCGTTCATGATTCGGAACGGGCTCTCGACAGAGAGACCGGTCCGTAGGGCTTCAACGGTACCTGCTTCCGTGGCCATACGGTACGCCGCACGCATCACATGACCCGGTACAGAACCATCGAGGTGCCCTGTCCTCGCTGGTCAATCGCGATTTTAACCTCTTCTTGAGGGCCGACCCGCCGACCGGGGTGAGTCATCTCTCGATTGGGGTGAACCTACAAAGTTCACCCCTTGGAGCGCCCCGACGGGCCGGCCCTGTCAAGAATCAGCCGCGGCGAGCCTCGGCCATCCGCTGCTCGGCGATCCGGTCGGCGGCGGCGGCCGGCGGGATGCCGTCCGACTTCGCACGAGCGAAGATCTCGAGCGTGGTGTCGAAGATCTTCGTGGCCTTCGCCTTGCACCGGTCGAAGTCGAAGCCGTGGAGCTCGTCGGCGACCTGGATCACGCCACCGGCGTTGACGACGTAGTCCGGCGCGTAGAGGATCCCGCGGTCCGCGACGTCCTTCTCGACACCCGGGTGGGCGAGCTGGTTGTTGGCCGCGCCGCAGACGATCTTCGCGGTGAGGACCGGCACGGTCTCGTCGTTCAGAGCGCCGCCGAGCGCGCACGGCGCGTACACGTCCAGGCCCTCGACGCGGATCAGCGCGTCGGTGTCCGCGACGACCGTGACCTGCGGGTACTTGTCCGTGATCCGCCGTACCGACTCCTCGCGGACATCGGTGACGTACACCTCGGCGCCGTCCTTCAGGAGGTGCTCGACCAGGTAGTGGCCGACCTTGCCGACGCCCGCGACACCGACCTTGCGGTCGCGCAGGGTGGGGTCACCCCAGAGGGTCTGCGCGGAGGCGCGCATGCCCTGGAAGACGCCGAAGGCGGTGAGGACGGAGGAGTCGCCGGCGCCGCCGTTCTCGGGGGAGCGGCCGGTGGTCCACTGGTTGGTGCGGGCCACGACGTCCATGTCGGCGACGTAGGTGCCGACGTCGCACGCCGTCACGTAGCGGCCGCCGAGGGAGGCGACCATGCGTCCGTAGGCGAGCAGCAGCTCCTCGGACTTGATCTTCTCCGGGTCGCCGATGATCACGGCCTTGCCGCCGCCGTGGTCGAGGCCGGCCATGGCGTTCTTGTACGACATGCCCCGGGAGAGGTTCAGCGCGTCGGCGACTGCCTCGGCCTCGGAGGCGTACGGGTAGAACCGGGTGCCGCCGAGGGCGGGGCCCAGGGCGGTGGAGTGGAGGGCGATGACGGCCTTGAGGCCGGAGGCGCGGTCCTGGCAGAGCACGACTTGCTCGTGGCCACCCTGCTCCGAATGGAACAGGGTGTGCAGTACGTCAGCAGCAGGAACGCCGGTCACATCGGTCACGGTGGTGACTCCCAAGTACGAAGCGGCGGTTACGCCGGTCCCCCCTGCGGGTGGTGGCGGGACCGGTTCGGCAAGAGAGTAAGTCCTACGCGTGCGTAGATCCGCCTCAGTGCTCAGGATCACCCCCTCCCGGAGTACTGCCGTGGAAGGATCGCGACATGTCGGTCGCCTCTTCGGTCCTCGTCCCGTACGCCTCCTATCTGCGGGTCTACGAGCCGCTGGCGGCCTTCCCGGAGCCGGAGCGCGGGCATTGGGCCCGGTACGCGGGTCGGGCGGACACCCCGACGGCGCAGGACGAACTGCGTCGGTCGCTGGCGGACTTGGTGCCGATGCCGCCGGTCCCGGTGCCGGTCCACGAGAGCGGTGACGCCTTCGTCGCGCACGTCGACGGGGTGGTCGTGGTCTGCCCGTGGCGGACCCGGCTGCGGGGCTGGCTGGCCCTGGAGGAGCTGGGGCAGGCGCGGGAGGCCGAGCCGGGGCGTTCGCTGCCGGGGGTGGTGCTCGACGCGATGCTGCCGCCGGTGGTGCGCGCGCAGGTGGCGGCGGACCACGAGCGCTGGCGGGAGCGGAACCCGGACGCGCGTCCGTGGATCCGTACGGCGGTCTGGCAGGTGCCGGTGCGCTGGTTCACGCTCTTCGCGGACGAGGAGCGGGAGTACGTCCCCGGGGGCGAAGGGGCGCCGACGGTGTTCCGGTACCGGACGCCGATGGTGCAGGCGCGCCGGCGGCTGGCGCGGGCGCTGCGGGCGCTGCGGGAGTCGATCGACGAGGGTCCGCTGACGGAGGGCCTGGTCGAGGTGGGCCGGTGGCTGGAGGAGTTCCATCCGCGGGCGCTGGTGGAGCTGGACTACGGCGGTCTGGTGCATGCGGTGTCGGCCGAGTGGCTCGCGGAGGACCGCTCGGCGGCGGATGTGGCCGAGGGGATCGCGGCCCTGCGGGACGGCGACGGGGAGAGCGCGAGCGAGGCGTACGGGCGGCTCGCGGAGCGCTGGCGGGAGATCCGGAACCTGCAGTTCGCCAACTGATCATCGACAGAACACGTTCGGCTGATGTAAATGATCATCTAGCGCCGCGGGTACTTGGCAGGTCCTTGGGGGGACCTTGGTGAGCCCGTGGCGGGACGTAGGTCCCGATCCGGGCCTTTGGCTCAAGCGTGACGGACAGCACTTACCGCGCCCTTGCGTCCATCACCCTCCCTCGTGCCAAAATAGGACAAGGAGTCCGGGGAGGGTTCCTTCCGTCCAAGTATGGGCGGAACGCTCAGCATTGCACTCTATGGGGGGTCTGAGGACTCCTGATCGCTCTGTGACTGATCGTCACAGCGGCGTGACTGTCCGTTATGGCATGGTCCATCGACTTCCGCCGCTGATGAACACCTGCGAGGGCAATTCCATCGGTTTGGCCGACGTGGCTGGACGGATGGTGTAGTTGTAGTGCCGAGGACAAGCCGTTCGTCCTATAACCGACTCGGCCCGCTTCTGCCATTTCGGGCAACGCGGGCCAAGGTGCAGAATTTAGAGGAAAGAACCGAGAAGGTTCGGTTCTCCCGAGGAGGCCGCTCATGACCGCTCGCACCCCTGATGCCGAGCCGCTGCTGACCCCCGCCGAGGTTGCCACGATGTTCCGCGTGGACCCGAAGACGGTGACCCGTTGGGCGAAGGCAGGAAAGCTCACGTCCATCCGCACGCTGGGTGGACACCGCCGGTACCGCGAGGCTGAGGTCCGCGCCCTGCTGGCGGGCATTCCGCAGCAGCGCAGCGAGGCCTGAGGTACGCGCAACACCCCGCTCGACCGGGCACTTCCGGGTCCCCCAACCTGGATCGCCCACCCCAAGCACTGCCGACGGGCGCCTGCCCCAACAGGCTCTTCGTCATCGATCGCGCTGGACTCCGCCGGGTCCAGCGCGATCTTTTTTGTGCCCTCTCAGACCCCTCGAAGTCTGGTGCAATTGCACATATTAAATGGGGCCCGTGTAGGGAGGGTGTAAGTGAACCGGTTTCTGAAACTCGTTCGGTGACTCCCGTCACACTGGCGAAGCCTTGCCAACGAACAGCCTCCCACTCCGGGGACGGGCTCCAACCCGCCGTTGGTCATGGGTTGGTGGGACTTTCGTCCTCCGCGCGCTCCAGCTCGATGGCGAGCGCCAGGAGGCGATGGCAGACCGAACACTGCCGGGTGACGTGCCCGTAGCGGGACGCGGCCGCCAGATGGGCGCGCAGCAGGGCGCGTATCTCGTGTCTCGACTCACGTGCTGCGGATGCCGCGGCCATGCGCGACCACCTCCTGTGGGCCCCCGATTCCCTGATGTCTGGGGTACCGGCGGCCGGCGGGCCGCGTCAATACATGGGAAGGCAACGAAGAATGGGGGGCGCCCCCACCGCGGGGGGGGGGGTCCCCCCTGGCCCCCCCGGTGGGTGCGGGCCGGGCCCCCCAGGCCGGCGGCCACGCCGAGGACGCACCGTGCGGGCCTGGCCCAGCTCGGGGC